>NZ_JBJGXI010000028.1:0-68915 GCF_045635475.1 Radiobacillus sp. PE A8.2
GTCCAAGTTTTTTTTCAAGTAAAAAGGACCTTATGCTTTAAGGTCCTATAACACCTATTATTTTCTTAACCTTCTCCATACAAATATAATACTAATTGCTAGGATCAGGAAAGCGAAACCAACCCACAGCACAGCTTTCGATTCTTCTACCTCAAGATTTACTATTTCATCTGGCAACTCACCTTCACCTAGAATAACCAAGTCCTCTTCGGCCTCACTTAATTGTTTGGTTCCGTCACAGTGAATCGTAACTAGTCCATTGTTTCCTCCGTACATCGAGGACGGGTGCGCATAGACCAAATAGTTGTTACCTTGCTGAAAACGATAGCCACAATCGCCACCACCAATTCCAGTTGTAATATATACTTGTGATCGAGAAACACCTTTCCACGTTTCTGTCACCTTAAATAATACCTGCTTTGAACTAGGATTTTCTGTGATTTTAACAACCTCACCAGAAAACACTGCCGTCGCTCGCTTAAACTCTGCTTCCACAGGGTTAGGATCCGCACAGGAACAAGCATAACTTGTGGATGGAATGATCGTCATGCCCATAAAACTTAAAGCAACACTTAATAAGATTGTGATACATATAATTTTTTTCACTGGCTACCTCCATCTTGAGTTGCACCTTTTACAAATAGACGTAGGCTGCCTATTAAACGTCACAAAATTTCATAGAACAAAAGCGGTTGGCGCCGGTTAGCGACGTACGGACTGGACAGAACCGGAGGAGATAAAGGAAACATGCCCCCGCAAAGGGGGTATGTCGACGTTGGACGACAAGTCCGCTTTTAGTCGACCTTCCATAAAACCTGAACCGATGTTGACTTATCGTGTCATGAGGTGAGGGAAGTCTCTCTAGTCGCTGGCTCTCGGAGCTGGCCGTGGCTAATGCTTAATGTTATCCTCAATTAGTATATTTTATAATTTCCTGCAACCAAAAAGCTCTAACAAACATTCGGAATGATTGTTAGAGCAATATTCTTAAAACTCTTCATACACCGCAGGATCCTGATCATTTATCCTACCATCTGCTTGAGTTAATCCGGAAATCAAGCTCATTTCCGCTTCATCCAGTGAAAAATCAAAGATCGATATATTGTCACGCTGTCTTTCTGGTGATGCCGATTTAGGAATAATCACTGAGCCGAGTTGATAATGCCAACGCAGCACCACTTGTGGAATCGACTTACCATGATTGCTAGCAATCTTTTTAAGCGTGTCATTGTGCAAGATGTCCTTTGCTTTGGCTAATGGACTCCATGATTGTGTTTGGATATCATTGGTTTTGTGCCACTTCACTTGCTCTGCTTGATTAAAAAATGGATGCAGTTCAATTTGATTAATGCTCGGCTTCACACCTGTTTCCTTTTCAAGACGTTCTAGGTGCTCTGGTAAAAAGTTACATACACCAATTGAGCGGATGAGCCCCTGCTTTTTGGCATCGATTAACGCTTGCCAAGCTTCCACATAATTATCCTGGATCGGATTTGGCCAATGCACGAGATACAAATCATAATAGTCCAAGTTCGCGCGATACAAAGATTCTTGCACAGTCGTAATTGCTTTATCGTATTGCTGATAACGCCCCGGTAATTTAGAGGCGATGCGTAGGTCTTCTCTCGCTACCCTACTACGCCTAATCGCTTCCCCAACTGTTCCTTCGTTTTCGTAATTGTAGGCAGAATCAATTAATCGGTATCCTGTATCATCAATTGCACTCCTGATTGATTCCGCACCTTGATTCCCTTTCAGTTGATACGTACCCAAGCCCAAAACAGGCAAAGTAGTACCATCATTCAATGTTATTTCCGGAACTGGTTTTACCATAGCAAATCACTCCTTTTTGTTACTTTTAGGTTAGCATAATTGTGGGTATTTTTCATAAATTTGGATTTACGCATTCCTATTTATAATGACATACTCATCGTAATTGTTCTATTTTCAAACCCCAAACTTTCATATATGCTAATTGCTTGATTTCCTGCAAATACATTTAAACGAACTTCGGTATATCCCGCTTGTTTTAGTTGGTCAACACCTGTTTTAATTAATTGTCTTGAGATACCTTTACCTCTATATTCATCTAACACAAATAATTCATATATAAATCCGATTTTCTTATCTGAAAACTGGTCTTTACTACCTCCTATAAGAATCCAACCCGCTAATACATTGTTTTCTGTCGATATCAAATAATAACTGCCCTTCTCTAAAAGTGGTCTTACCAGTTGTTTGGCTTTCTGGGATGTTGGTTCTACTTCACCTAAAGTTCCCTCAAAGATCGCTTGCGGGGAATGTGTTAATATTTGTTCAATTTCTAACTGATTTGGTTTTCTTATTTCCATATTAGTAAATCAATCCTTCCAATAACATTCCATACACTTTAATTAAGTAAGTATAAAATCCATTTTTGTACTACCTCGTTCACAAAATTCCCATCTTCATAGCAATCATCATGTTGATAATAGTTGTCATTATATCACTTAGGTCGTGATTTTTAAGCTTATAAAAGATAAAAAAAAGACCAAATCATATGCGATTTAGTCTGCTAATTAGAATGCTATTTCTTTAAGCTAAACGGCACTACTTAATCTAAAAAGGATGGAGCTCATTTTTCTAGGCTCTCTGCCTCCGCGTCATAACGTCAAAGATAACCGCTAGTGCTAGTACTCCACCACGAATCATATATTGGGGAGCGATCCCAACACCCATCAAGTTCATCCCATTTGTTAAAGTCGCCATAACGACCGCACCAATGACAGCACCAGTTACTTTACCAACACCACCAGCAGCGGATACACCACCAACGAAGGCCGCGGCAATCGCGTCAAGTTCGAATAATGTACCTGCAGTTGTTGTTGCTGATTGCAAACGCGCTGTAAACAAAATACCGGATAGTCCGGAGAGCATCCCCATCGAACCGAATACGAGGAAGGTTATTTTACTCACACTGATTCCACTTAAATGGGCTGCTTCGGGATTACTACCGACGGCGTAGATGTGTCTTCCTATTACTGTCTTCGTAGTAACAAAATGATAAATCATAACAACTAAAAGAATAATCACCACTGTCCATGACAACCCATTATAACCAGCCAGTAGCCAAGTAACATAAGCAATAATAACGGAGACAAAAATTAATTGAATCACAAACATCGGTGTGGAAACGACTTTAAAATTATATTTTATTTTATTTCTACGATTAGATAGTGCACTAATAATGTAAAATAAAATACCTACTGCTCCAACAAGCAAAGAAAGCAAATGTAATCCACCAATTTCCATGATTGAAGGAATGTATCCATTACCTATCGCATTAAAAGCTTCATTGTCTACATTAATAGTTCCTGATTTTTCGGTTACTAAGAGGATTGCACCTCGGTAAATCAGCCATCCAGCTAGTGTCGCCACAAAGGCTGGGATTCCAACTTTAGCTACTAAGAAACCTGTAATTGAACCAGCAAGCATGCCTAGTATAAGTACAATCGGAATCACAATATATACCGGTATCCCCTGCAAAAGTAAGATTGCCGCAATCGCACCAAGAAAACCAGCTAAAAATCCAATCGATAAGTCAATATGACGGATAACGATAACGAGCATGACCCCGACAGCCAGCACTGCAATATAACCAGCTGAATCTAGTAAATTACTTATATTTCGTGACGTCATAAATAATCCATCTGTTAGAATTGTAAATGTGATCATAATGATAATTAAAGCAATATACATCCCATAGTCACGAATGTTATGCTTGATTACGCCCAGCGCTTCCCTTAACAATTTCATACGTTCTACCTCCTATTGCGTCGCAAGCTGCATTATCTTTTCTTGACTCGCATCTTCTGATGACAATTCCCCTTGCATCTCACCTTCTGCCATCACATAAATACGGTCGCTCATCCCCAGAATCTCACCAAGCTCTGATGAAATCATAATAATGCTCATACCTTTATCTATTAATTCATTCATAACGTTATAAATTTCAAATTTAGCACCAACATCAATACCACGAGTCGGTTCATCTAAGATCAATAATTTCGGACTTACAAAAAGCCACTTTCCTAAGGAAACTTTCTGTTGATTACCACCACTCAAATTACCTACGAGTTGCTGAATCGATGGTGATTTGATACCTAATGATTGTCGATATTCTTCCGCGACTATAATCTCTTCGTTTTCATTCAATATTCCTCTGGAGGAAATACCATTTAAATTCCCAGCAGAAATATTACTTTTTATATCCTGTAATAAAAATAAACCGTTACCTTTCCTGTCTTCTGTTACATAGGCAATTCCAGCCTTAATTGCATAACTGGTATGTTTTAAAATGACAGGCATACCATCAACAAACAAATCACCTTGCAATTTGTATTTTCTTGCATTGCCAAAAATACTTTGCGCAAGCTCCGTCCTTCCGGCACCCATTAAGCCGGCTATTCCGACGATTTCACCTTGTCGCACATAAAGGTCGACATTTTTCGCAACTTGGCGACCTAACTGTGCATCATATGCAGACCAGTTTGATAGTTCAAGAATCTTATCACCAATTTTTTTATTCGGCCTTTTCGGATAAATATCATTTATTTCTCGACCAACCATATTTTTAATAATCGCAGCCTCGGTAACTTCCCCTTTAGAAGCTTCCAATGTACAAATCGTCTCACCATCCCGGAGTACCGTCGCCTTATCTGCAATCGCAATGATTTCTTTTAGCTTGTGAGAAATCATTATGCAGGTGATTCCTTGCTTTCTTAACTCGCGTAATAATTCCAATAGATTTTCACTATCATTCTCGTTAAGAGCAGCGGTCGGTTCGTCCAAAATGAGTAGCTTTACGTCCTTGCTTAACGCCTTTGCAATTTCGACTAATTGCTGTTTACCCACGCCTAATTCTTTTATTAACGTTTCTGGATTTACTTTCAACTTTACTTTTTCGAGTAATTGCTTTGATTCGACAATTGCTTTATTCCAATCTAAAACTCCACCATTCTGAATCTCATTATTTATGAATATATTTTCATAAACAGCAAGATCAGGGAATAATGCCAACTCCTGATAAATAATTGCGATACCAACTTCTACACTGTCTTTTATTTTATTAAACCTTTGGACCTCGCCATTGTATACGATATCGCCTTGATAATTTCCATAAGGATAAACACCGCTAAGCACCTTCATAAGTGTCGACTTACCAGCGCCATTTTCTCCAACTAAACAGTGAATTTCTCCTCTTTCGACTTTGAAATTGACATTAGAGAGCGCCTTCACACCTGTAAACTCTTTCGATATTTGGTTCATCTCTAAAATATAATCGCTCATCGTTATGCCTCCTTAACCAGACAACTTAACAATTACGGAATAGTGATAGATAAATCTATCACTATTCCGTTGAAAAATTATTACTTATTCTAAGCCAGTAAATTCACTAGCTTCATAGTAGCCAGAATCAACAATTTCTGCTTTTACATTAGCTTTATCTACGCTAATAACATCCGATTGTTTTGCTGGTACTTCAATCGATCCGTTATCGTAAGAACCAGTTGTTTCAGGTGTTTCTTCGTCTAGAATTGTAAGTGCCATACCCATTGCATCAGAAACTAAAGTACGAACATCTTTAAACACTGTCATCGATTGTTTATCATCGATAATATATTGTATTGAAGCTTTTGTAGCATCTTGACCAGAGATCACATAGCTAGTAATTGCACTATCTTGAGAGAAAACGTCAGCAATTGCACGAGCAGTGTCATCATTTGGACCAAGTATCGCGATATCACCCTTCATGTCAGCACCTGCTGCAGTTAAGTGTGTTTCCGCTTTGTTTTTAGCTTCTGCTGGATCCCAGCTCGTTGTAATTTGACTAATAATGCCACTCATTTCCTCACGTGTTAATTCCGCTTTATCTTGTAAAGCTTCAGCTTCGCTTGAGTTAGCAATTACAAATGTTCCATCTGCGATTTTAGGTTGAAGCACATTCCATGCACCTTCGAAGAACAAGAACGCATTGTTATCAGTTGCTGCACCAGCATACAAGTATAACGGTATGTCAGATCCTTCTGAATGATCGACTAAATATTGTGCTTGTGCCGCACCTACTGCAACACTGTCAAATGTTACATAATAATCAACAGCTTCTGAATTTGTAATGAGACGGTCATAAGAAATAACTTTAATTCCTTCTTCTTTAGCAGCTTCAACTGCACCACCAGCTGAATCACCATCAACAGGGGTTATAATTAGCACATCAATACCTTTACTAATTAATGTTTCTACGTTTTCTTTTTCCTTAGCAGAAGAGCCTTGACTGAACAAAATTTCAGCAGAGTAATCGGATTCGTCGATTGCTGCTTTAAATCTTTCTTCATCTTGTACCCATCTTTGTTCATCTTTTGTAGGTAATACAATCCCTACACTCACTCCACCATCATTGTTACAACCAGAAACAATAAGTACGATAAAAATTGCAAGTAATAAAACCGGAATAAACTTAAACTTTTCTCTCATCTTGAAACCCCTTTCAAATTTAAAAATCCATATACGTTTTCTGCTAACAAGTTAAATATAGCACCCGTATCCGGCAGTGAAAACGCTTTATAATAGTACTATTTTGGTATTACCTGTACTTTTTTATCCTTTGTGAAAAGTTATCAAAAAAAATCTACCCAATCCCGTTATGGAGACTAGATAGCATTTGTGATTTAACAATAATAACTGTTATAGATCAACTATATGGGATGTGAATTACTGAAAATAAGTATTATGAAATTGTCTAAATTGAGTGATTTTGTTAAGTTGAGTATCTATGTTTCTCAACATTGAATGGACAAATACGTTAATATAATATTAGAAAATAAAGTACGTTGACAATGGTGTTAAGTAAAAAGTTAACACGATGTGATAAACAGGAGAGAGTTGTAGTACATATAGAAAGGTGGACAATTAATGATATTAGAAGCTGTCATGTTACAAGTTAAACAAGGTATGGAAGTCGAATATGAAAAAGCATTTCGCGCGGTATCAGAAATTATCTCTTCCATGAAAGGGTACATATGTCATGAATTGCAGCGTTGTATCGAGGTTGAGGGAAAATACTTACTATTAGTAAAGTGGGAAACCCTAGAGGACCATACAGTTGGATTTAGACAATCTAGCGAGTATCAAGAATGGAAAAGGCAACTACATCATTTTTATGACCCCTTTCCAATAGTAGAACATTTTGAGCATGTCGATTTATCTTAGTTGTGTGGGTCCGTGCATTTGAAACTGTGTTAGGAAAATAGCTGAAAAATATTCAAGAGAAAAGGAGAGCTGAATATCATGAAAAAGACGAGCTTCATCTCAGGGCTAGTGATGATCGGATTAAGTGGGATAATATTTACTTGGGAAAGATTTTTATCATTATATTTATTTGGAATTATCATTTCCGACGACAAAAGAGGTTCTTATCCGAGCGAACCTTCGATGCCGAATATTTTTGAAAATATTTTTGTTTGTCTTTTACTAGTGATCGGCATTGTTTTAGTTTTATTTTCTCTTAGCAAATTCAGAAAGAGTGCCTAACATGCTCTCTTTTTCAAGGACTTCAACCAATACTTACTGGAGGGATCGATAATGATATTTCGTTTTATCGATATTATAGCAGGGACAATCTATGACACGATAAATTTCTTTGCAAAGCCTTTTAGCTATCTGATCGCAGGGGGAATTATTGTAGCCATTCCAGTTTATCTGATTGTTTGGATCTTTGGATTATTTCAGTGATTGATTACGCGGACAAGAAAACCTTATTTATGGAATTTAGGCGATTTTTTCATCTAGCCGGACACGAGATCCCTATTCCCCTCTTACCATGATATAGGCAATACCATGTCCGCTTCACTGTTAAACATTATTTCATAAGACCTGTATCCACAAAACTCTACAACATCCATACTATTCACCCATGTACACCTCTTGCTCCGAATGAAAGCCATCTGCAATGATTGTGTCATCAATATTCGATTTCTCAACGGCAATTGGGGACAGTAGCACAGATGGTACTTCGACTTTCCCATTGTTAACTTCTCGTAAGACATCGATACTTTTCCCTTTTGCAAGCTCAACCGCTAACGTAGCTGCTTTCTCGGTTAGCGCTTGGATCGGTTTGTACACGGTCATCGTCTGTGTTCCTTAAACAATTCTTTGCACAGCAGCAAGCTCAGCATCTTGGCCAGCTACTGGTATTTTTCCTGCCAATCCTTGTGCTTTAAGCGCTTGAATGACAGCACCTGCCGTCGCATCATTAGCCGCAATAACTGCATCAATTTGATTGTTGTTCGCTTGTAATGCGATGTCCATGTTGGCTTTAGCATTTTCCGGCACCCAGTCCTTCGTCCATTGATCAAATACAACAGTAATGTCACCTCGGTCGATCAATGGCTGTAACACGTTGAATACTCCTTTTTTAAACAAATGCGCATTGTTATCGGTAACCGCACCTCCGATGTAAACATATTTGCCTTTTGGCACCAGTCTTGTAATTGCCTTCGCTTGGAGCTCACCTACCTTTTCGTTGTCATAGGAAACGTACAAATCAATTTCAGAATTTTTGACGAGACGATCGTAGGAAAGCACCTTGACATCGGCTGAGTGTGCCTTCTTCACGATTGCTGCCGTAGATTCTGCGTTGTGCGGAACGACTACAAGAACGTCAATACCTCGACCAATCAGCGTTTCCGCTTGTGAAATCTGCACTCCATCATCACCATTTGCAGCCATAATATCAACTTCGGCCCCTAAAGCTTCAACCGCTTGTTTGAATAAATCTCTGTCACGTAGCCAGCGCTCTTCTTCTAATGTATCCATCGAAAAACCAATTTTAATTTTATCATCAGCATCGACTTCCCCCCCACCCCGCTCAGGCTTATTAGGAGACGATGTTGTATCACTAGAAGAAGCTGTCTGCTCACATGCTGACACAAGCACAAGAGCGAGCATCAGTATACATACTTGTAAAAATAACCGCTTCATAAGTCCCGCTCCAATTCCGGTTAAGTTTTAAAGCTTATAATTCCTTTGTTAGTTAACAAGTTCTTGCGATACTTTGTTGGTGATTCTCCACACATTCGCTTAAATACTTTACTAAAATAGTTGGGATCATGATAACCTACTTCAAAAGTAATTTCCTTTAAACTTCGATCAGGGTCCATCATCAACTTCTTCGCTTTATCAATACGACATTCGGTTAAAAAATTAATATAATTGATGCCAAGCTGCTCTTTAAACATTTTACTTATATAAATGGGACTTAAGCCCACCTTCTTAGCAATCATATCGAGTGAGATATCTTGATTGGAATTGTCAATGATATATTGCTTGATCTGATGAATGATGTCATCCTCTAATTGGTCATAATATGCTGCAGATGACTGTTTCAATTTCTCCAACAAATGACTTGTCTCTGCACGTAGCTGTCTATAATTCATAATTTGATAAGGATATATTGGTGTGTCCGACTCAATCCCCATCTCGCCCAACACCCTTGAAGCGATCCAGAGAAACTCGAGCGCGTGCTGCTGTGCTTGATTGATGTTTACGTCTGCACTTTCATAGCGCTTGATTAAATCCATCAAGTTAGCATAAACAAGCTCCCATTGACCGCTGTGGATTTGATCAAAAAAATCCTTTTCCCGCTCTTTCATTAGCTGCTCATCAGATTGGGGATCGATGGCAGGCAGGTCGGAATAAAAGCGATATTTAACCGGAAGCATTGTATCCTTTGTCGCGATCAGCGATTCCTGATATGATTTCCGAATATCATTCAACGTGCTATAAACATTACCAATACCAATAAAGCAGCCTTTACTAACGTCATCGTTCACTACTGAAAGAATTTCCCGTGCGAGGAAAATTGCTTGCGATCGAAATGTTGTATCAGGCTTTCGGAACATGATGATGGGAAGCTGACGACCATACAACGCACCAACCCAACCACTTCCCGACTCCCTCACTTTATTTTTGACAGCTGGATAGCAATTTTCTGAACCTATCGGCACCACAAGGCTCATCACAAATACTTCATTTGTCGACCGAACATCTAGCAAACGAACTAACTCATCTAATTGAAGTTCGTGAACATGATCAAACAACAGTTGCGTAACAACATCTGTTTCGACTACAGACATTGCTTTTTCTAGCTTTTCCTGCTGATCTAGGTTCGTCTCTAACGACTTGTGCTCTTCTTCAATCGATTGCAAAACCTTACCAACTGTTTCGACAATTTCACTCGCTTTGCTCGGCTTCAGAATATAATCGATCACACCATGTTTCATCGCTAGCTTTGCATAATCGAATTTGGCATAAGCGGTTACCATGACGAATTTGCTGTTAGCATTTGTTGCTTTGACTTGTTCCACAACATCAAAGCCATTCATACCCGGCATCTTAATATCTACTAAAATCAAATCTGGCAGGAATTTTTGTGCCATTTCAACAGCAATTCTTCCATTTTTAGCTTGCTCTATGGCCAGAGTTGGAAAAGCTTTCTGCAAAATTGCTTGCAATCCTTCCCGCTCGATTTGCTCATCATCAACGATTAGTAGTTTTATCATACGTGTCGACTCCTTTTTGTTTAGGAATATTCAAGACAACTTTTGTGCCATGCCCGATCCGACTCTCAATATGAATAACATCATCATAGTTGTAAAATAAACGCAGACGCTTAACGACATTGCTGATGCCAATACCCGTTGAACGTCCTTCTGTTTCATCAGGAGCCTCCTCGAGAATTCGCTTAATTTTCTCGTTTGTCATGCCGGGGCCATTATCTTCAATTTCAATTGTAACCTGCTCTATTCCATCAATCACCCGAAACCAAACGGTACCGCCATCCTCCTCCGGTTCAACAGCATAGATCACAGCATTTTCTACAATTGGCTGTAGTGTTAATCCTGGAATCTGCACATCAAGACACGCTTCCTCTACTTCCATCTGAAAATGTAATCGATCGGTAAACCTAGCTTTTTGAATATTTATATACTGCTGCAGCACACGAACTTCTTCAGCAAGTGTAATCGATTTATCTAGACGTCTTAGATTGTGACGAAGCAAACCTGCCACACTTACGAGTAAATCACTCGTTTCTTCTGAACCCTCTAAATACGCCTTTTTCGATAGCGTGTTTAGTGTATTAAACAAAAAATGCGGATTAATCTGGCTTTGCAGACTTCGAAGCTGACTTTCCTGCAAAAGTAGCTTATTTTGCTGCAGCTCATTTTCAAGCTGTGCATTATAATGAATTTCGGATATCAAATTATTAATATTAATGCGCATCCGGTCAAACATCTTCGCTAAAAAGGCAATTTCATCATTAGAATCTACCTCTATTTTTAAATCAAATCTTCCTTTGGAAAGCTCATTCGCTGCTTGTGATAGCTTTAGCACTGGTTTAGTAATTCTTAGCGAAAACCAATAGGCAAATAACAATAACAGCAATGTAATTAATAAAAACAACCAAATTCCCAGCTTGTTTAATTCAACTGATTGATCAATAATCCCTCGATAAAAACGGTCGTATGTGCGTAATTCTGTATCAATCAACGTTAACGTCATGTCAGAGATATAGTTAGAAATCCTAGTCGCTTCAGCAAACGCTTTCATCGCATTTGCTGTTTCTCGCTCTGTATGAAACATTAGTGATCGATCGGTAGTTTCAGTTAAACTGTCTACTAGATTGACATAGTTTGTTAATGCAAATTGATTTTCCTTATTCATAAATTCAGAAACGTCAGATTTTAATTTCTGGATTTTATCTTTATCCGTATACAACACATCAAGTGTGTCCGGAGAAGGCTCAAGTAAATAATTGTTCAGTGCCGTAATCATTTCCTGACTCGCACTTGACACTTCATTCATAAGCAAATAACGCTCCAAAATGTTGTTATATTGGTTTTGCATTTTATGATTATAGTAGGTGAGTGAAATCCAAATCACCGCCATAATCGACAAGACAACCATTACGAGAATCCATATTTTCTTTTGAATGCTACTGTTCATTGGACATCCATCGCCTTTACCATTCGAATGTCAGTGAGGTAACCATCCATATCAAGCGGCACATGATCATTTCTCAGCCAATTGTTCATCAGGTTCACACTCGTCTCCCCCATCATCCTCGGGGATTGCTCAATCATACCGTCGAGTTTTCCTTCTTCTAATAGTGATAATGATTCTGGATCGTCGTCAAATGAATATATATGATAAGGATCTATTTGGGAGCGGCTACCTATTTCTTGAATCATATCTCCTGCGAAATTAGCATTAATCGCGATGAAAGCATCCAACTCAGGAATCTGATTGAGAATTTGTTTTGTTGTAGCGGTTACCTGTTCCCTCGTATCTTGGGTTTCTGCATCAATAGTTTGGATGTTTGGATAGTCCTTAAGTACATCTTTTATGCCGTCCAACCGTTGTCTTTGATAATATTCTTGCCGGCTATCAAATAATAGCACAACTTCTCCAGTCTCCCCCATATCAGCAAGCAACTCGTTCGCAATTAACTCCCCTGCTCGGTACTGATTAGATCCGACATACGTTCGTCGGAGACTCTCTTCCATCGGCACATCATTGGCCACAGTAATAATTGGGATCCCGTAAGAAGCAGCTTTAATCTTCGTTAAATCCTTAAACTCATCGGTATCCAAGCCTTGAACGATAATACCGTCCACTTTCGAATAAATGGCAATTTCAATTTTTTTCAAAAAATCCTCTTGGTTGTTGCCATAACTTCCCCATACTTCTAACTCTACCCCGCTTTTCTGGGCTTGTTCAATTGCACCGGCGCTCACTTGATCCCAGAAAGGTGTTTCTAGTTCTTGGGTAATCAGCACAATTCTATATTTCATCTGTTCATGCTCCGTTGCCCGAGGCAATTGCCAATCGGCACTAAACACCTTTACGGTCGATTCGAAAGTCAAATAAAAAAGGAAGATACATATGATAACGGTTACAATTGTGGCGATTTTTCGCAAGGGCGCTAACTCCTTTTTCGCTAGTAAACTAGGTTCATTATAGCATACACTGCTTTCTATCAACTACCTGAATTTGGTAGATACATAAGTCCTTTTTTAATTACCTTACACAACCATCTGCCACATATCATTTGGAATGGGGAATAGGTCGCGATATGAATGGCTAAAAATAAGGATGAAAGTCGACGAACATAGATTGGGGTTGATTTTATTTTTACCTAATGAATATAATTAAGCTAACAATGTAAGCGCTTCTAAATATTATGTTTGTGCAGGGGGAAAACATGAAAAAGCTTAATAAACGATTCCTTATTATTAGTTTAGTTAGTATTCTAGTGATTGCGATTTTAGTAATTGGAATTCCAAAGCTATTGTCTCCAGCAGAAGGGATACTATCGATTGAAGAGATAGATGGACAACAAACAATCGTGGATGATCACGGCGATATCGTCCAATTACGTGGGATGAGTACACACGGTTTGCAATGGTACTCTAGCATTTTAAATAACAATGCATTCGCAGCTCTTAAAAATGACTGGCAGGCAAATGTCGTGCGTCTCGCTGTTTATGTAAATGAAAACGGATATAACAAGCACCCAGAAGCAATGATGGAAAAAGTAACAAGAGGAATTGATCTTGCCATTGCTAATGATCTATATGTGATCGTCGATTGGCACGTGCATTATCCAGGTGATCCAAACGATGAAACATATGCAGGAGCGATGGATTTTTTCAATGAAGTTTCCTCCCTTTATCCGAACAATAAACATATCATTTATGAGATCGCCAACGAACCAAATGACCGCGATGAAGAAGGTATTACGAACGATATGGATGGCTGGAGAAGAGTTAAGGCATATGCCGAGCCCATCATTGCGATGCTTCGGGAAACTGACAATGAAAACCTAGTAATAGTTGGTACACCAAGCTGGAGTCAGCGGCCTGATTTAGCTGCCGAGGAACCAATTGAAGATAACAATACTGCTTATACCGTGCACTTTTACAGTGGCACACATAACGATGGATATGTGATGGGTAACGCCAAGAAAGCATTGAAAAATGACGTTGCTATCTTTGTAACCGAATTTGGAACGAGTGAGGCCGGTGGCTATAATGGGCCATATTTAGAGGAAACAGATGAATGGTTAAACTTCTTGGATGAAAACCATGTGAGCTGGGTAAACTGGTCAGCGTCTATTAAACAGGAAGCTTCTGCTGCATTTATCCCTTATACTAATCTCGACCCAGGTGAAAGCCAGGCATGGGGCGAAGATGTGTTAACAGAGTCCGGCATGTATATTCGTGATCGGCTTAGAAGTTATAAGTAGAGGGGGAAATTCTATACTATAAGTAAGTAGCGTGTAGGGCATCTATTCTCTACACGCTTTTTCATTTCCTCGCTCACATTCCACTTGCTCTTCAATAAACACACTAATTGAATTACACACTTGTTCAAGCAGAAGCGATGATTCATTGAATAATGCATGTCTGCCGTTGTTAATATGCACCACTTTTAAGAACGGAAATTTTTGTTTGATAAAGTTAATATTGTATTTCCAATCTACGGTCGTATCTTGATTTCCTTGGATAATACACGTTTGTGTGTGCACTGCCGGAAATGTTTGAATAGCTTCGTTCCACTGAATAAGCACCGTCAGCCAATCGATTGGAATTTCTTCTGACTGCAATGGATCTTGACGGGTAAACGTCAAATAACGCTTGTTAGAAGAATTATTGCGAAACTTCCGCTTCACCTTGCGAATAATTGGAAACATGTTATTGATGAAAAAACCGATCTTCGTTAGAAACCAAAACCTAGACCGAATAACCGGCGCTACTAATACTACCTTATCAAAAGCGTGATCCGGAAATCTAAGCACATAATCCATTACAATCGCTGCCCCTGTACTATGACCAACAGCAAAATACGGACCTGGCAACTCGTGCTTAGCTATCTCAATCAGCTTTTCCAATGTGATAACATAGTCGCTAAACTGCTGAATGGAGGCCGTCTTCCCTTCCGATAGCCCATGCCCCTGTAAATCATAGGTAAGCACTGTATAGCTATGTTCATTAAGATGGCGAATGATATGATTCAAATGCCCCACATGATCCAAATAGCCGTGCAGAAGCACAACGGTCCCTCTGCTTCGCTTGGGCTTAAAAACTTGGACAACAATCGCCGTATTGTTGATTGTCAGCTTGCCGAAATGAAATTCAAGACCACTCTGGTTTAAGCCATAATAGTCGAGGTATTTGCTAATATCACCACCAATTTCAATTGGTTTATGAAAATCTAACAGATCATTGGTGTTTGTTAATCGTTCAAGCACGCTTTTTATATCCGCTGTCTTTTCCATCACACATGCCCCTTATTCTTTAATCGCGATATTCATGATGATCATCGAGTTCAAATTCCAAGCTGTATAGTATTCAAATTTTCTTTCCTCATGATGCCTTTCTCCATAACCCCATATTACATCGTTGTCTGCTTTTCTTTCATCGTAATTATTTTCCAACGACCGGCTAGTCTAACGTGGTTGGATACGATGATAAAATCTCATTTTTTTCAACTGTTCATCATGTCGCATTATTTCATCTGGGTCGTATACCGAATGTTCTAACGTCATATTGTTAACAGAAAGCCGAGAAGTTATCCTGTCCTTAGCTGAGCTTACAAAATCATTTCTAATATCTCGCTTACGTTTTTTTTCAATTTTCGTCTTTACCTTTTTAAATTCC
Organism: Radiobacillus sp. PE A8.2; assembly: GCF_045635475.1. NCBI lineage: Bacteria > Bacillati > Bacillota > Bacilli > Caryophanales > Bacillaceae > Radiobacillus > Radiobacillus sp. PE A8.2. Next base: position 15,759 of record NZ_JBJGXI010000028.1, read on the forward strand.
ACACTTAGTTTTGTATGATCTTCCTTTACATGCTGGATTTGCTGCTTGCAGTGTAAGCTAAAAAAATGACTGATAGCAGTGATCAATCCGATCCATAACAAAGGTTGGATTGGGATTATGGTCATGGTCATGCTCCTGTACCTATCCAACTAAACAACAGAAATAATTGGGCGTTTGCTCTTCTCCTTTCCCATGTTAATTTGCCATCCAAACACTGGTTAAGGCCTGCAAGCAGTTGCTGTTCGGTAACTTTATAGCTATCTATTTTTTTCATTGTTCATGCACGATTACTAACTCCATTGTTGTATGTAGCATTGCACGTCCTCCAGAATTCATTAAATAAGCATATTTCCCTCTATTATAATTATAGCATTATCACAATAAGTCGGTGTCTATACCAAAACAATGCTTACATTTGGTGAAGCGTCCTATGCTATAATTTTCCTATCTAATACAGATGAGGAGTTACCAGAATGATACACTTACAGGATGTTCTCGAACTCGATTTTGCCTTTTTAGAAACCTTTACAAAACGTATCAACACACCTTGGGGTGCACTCTTTTTCAATAATGAGCAGCCTACCCATTACGATTCCAACCATGCTCACATCAGTGAATCCAGTGAAGACCCAGCAGTCGTCATAGATGAAGTAATTAATTTTTATCAGTCAAGAAAAGTCATTCCAAGATTTTATATTTACAATATAGATAAGCAGCAAAAACTGCTTACTGCACTTTCGAAAACAGGCTTCCAATATGAAGAATTAATTAGTCCGGTTCAGTTATGGAATAACCAAATCGCGAAACGCCTGAGTAGTGACGATATAACCATAGAAAAAGTGACATCAGAGAACTATCAAGCAGCTTTTGAGATCGAATGCAGCATCACAGAATTCGGCGGTAAGGAAGCAGGTGAGCAAGTTTTTGAAACACAATTCCATCATCCAGCTTTCACTCATTATTTGCTAAAATACAAGGGTGTTGCCAGTTCCACAGCGTGTGTTTTCACAGATGGTAACCAAGCACGGTTAGAAAGTGTTGCTACACTAGAGGCTTTTCGAGGAAAAGGCTTAGTTGGAGAATTGATCCACTATATCCAAAACGAAGTGTCTAAACAAGGTGTTAGCAAACTTTGGGTGTTTCCGATTAACGAATCGATTGAAAAAGTTTATCAAAAATATGGATTCGAAACGGTTCAAAAATTAACGATGGGCCACGCCTTTTTAGGCGGAAAGAGTATTAAAGAAATCCAAGGCAAATAGTTCTGTAATGCACTCCTACATCTTCCCTTAAGACGATTATATAGATGAATCGATACTAGTCTTCGTATACGAAAACAATACCGAAAAAGAGGAGATGAATGGAATGAGTAAAGTACTAGTTGCTTTTCTTGACGATGGTCACGGAGAAGAAACAGCAGGGAAACGGACTCCTTACATGAAAGCCTTAGGTCGTAGCATAAAGGAAAATGAGTTTAACAAACCGGTCGTTGCGTTACTTCAAACAGAATTAGAGCGATGTGGTGTTAACGTCGTTCTGGTAGCACCGGAAGATCGTGATACACCGCTCAAAACTCGTACTGATCGCGCAAACAAAACGAAAGCAGCATATGATAAAAAGTACGGAAAGAATCAAGTTGACTTTATTTATGTTTCGATTCATTTTAATGCTTATGATGGATCGTTTACTGGTGCGAATCCTAGTGGCATTAGCCTACACGTCTATCTAGGCAATAAAAAGTATCGAAGTGGTGAGCTTGCAGGATCGATTGCCAAATACGTAAAGCAGGGAACAAAACAAGAATATCGCGGCGTGAAAGAAAATAATTTTCATGTGTTAAGAGAAACGAAAAATATTCCAGCTGTGTTATCAGAAAACGGCTTTATGGACAACCCAGCAGAAGCGAATCTGATGCTAAATAAAAAGTTCCAAAAAGAAGTAGCCGTCGAGCATGCCAAAGGGATTTGTGATTATTTCGGCATAGCTTATCAAGGTGGAACAAACGAAGATAATGCGGGCGACATCCACCGAATTTTCGTAGATGAAAAACAAGTGATTGCCCTTCGTAACGATGATAGCGTGTTGCAGCAAGTCGAAAAATACTTAGCTAATGCTAAGGAAATTAAAATACAAAAGGTTTAGACTGATAAGTAACATTGCCAGGCTTCTAATGTGGAAGCATATCCACGGATAGGGACCTGGCACTTTCATTTATAAGTAACAACTATTCCAGTCTATACAATGTTAAAATATTGGTATATTAGCATTTTCATTACAAATATAACACCAAACCAATTTAATGCAATTAATGATCACGTATTTAGTGTAGATTGTTCAGATCAAGTTAACAATACAGATGATACTTGGGGTTATGAATGTCCCGTTGAGATTACTGATCAAACAACATTGGAAAGTCAGAGCGGAAATAAATTGGATATTGACAACTTTCGTAAAGGTAGCGTCGTAAAGGTAACCCTGGTTTCTACCACAGACCTTATTAATGATAGCAAACCATTTCGAGCAGAAAAAGTTATAAAAGCAACTGAAAGTGAGTAGCAGCGCGTTAGATCAGAGGCTAACAGTAGAGTTCAAGAATATGCTCTGTTACACTCATACTAAATCAAAATTCATATTGGAGTGAACGCAATGTTAGTCGGTCATATAAAAGAAATTGTTCGTCACCCGGTAAAATCTTTTCGAGGAGAAAGTATTCCTCAAACTAAAATAATGGATTATGGGCTATATGGGGACCGTAGCCATGCTTATGTAGACGAATCAAAAAATGGAAATTTCTTAACGATCTCACAATTCCAAGATATGGTTCGATATCAAGCAAGGTTTGTGGGAGAAGAATCAATGGAAACCTATCCTAAAGTCGAGGTAATTACGCCTGAAGGTAAGACTTGTGATTGGGAAGATCCAGCATTAATTAAAGAGATGGAAACCAAATCGAAACGAACTATTTCTACTAAACAATACGCTCCCGCACATGTACCTATTGGACCAATTGCAGTAGAACATGTTTTACTTGCAACAGATGCTTCATTAGATAAGTTGACCGAGCTATGGGATAAAGACGACGTAGATTTGAGACGGTTTCGTCCTAACTTATTTATTTCATTAAAGGACAAGCAACCTTTTGTAGAAGAAGAATGGATGGGGCGACGGATAAGAATAGGAAATCAAGTAGAAATGGAATTTGTAGGACATTGTGTAAGATGCATGATTATCACTGTCGATCCTGAAAATGCCGAACGAGATTCGAGTTTACATAAAACGATTATAAAAGAAAATAACAATAATTTTGGTGTCTATGCTTCTGTGATAAAAACAGGAGACGTTCATGTAGATGATGAAGTTCATTTGCTTGATTGAGTTTTTTTATAATTTTTAGACGTTTCTTCCAAAACACAAATTTCCAAGCATCAATGTTGTCATATATACATATTTTTCAACCTTCAGGTTAAAATCATCTTACTAAAATTGTTTATATATAAGACGCTCAGATTTTTTAAAAATCTGAGCGTCTTTATCAAATGCAGTGTTAATCAATTTAATAATCGTCTTGATATTCGCTATCTAAATACTATTTGCAACTCAAAGCTGACCTACTTAAACATCATTCCTCAACAGGATGTGTCGCTTCAAATAATAGTTGATCTAACTCCTCTGTATACTCTTGTACTTGTTCATCTGTCCAGCCAAATACGTTGGCCATGTAGCGAATGACTGGTGTTTTATGCGCATGAACCCAGTCAATCGCAAAGAACATTGCTCCTGTTCGTCGAATGAAAAAGTCTACCGGTTTATAAGTTAGCTCATACTCGATCGCATACTGCAATCGCGCATAGACAAGTAAATCGAGCCCTGCATCTTTTGCGGTTGTTTCACCAGTCCTATAAATGGTTAGCAGTTTGTCGATATTGGATCCGTAAGTTTGGACGAGTTGTTTTGCATTTTCTAAGGATATTCCGATTTGTACAGCTTCCTCTACTTTATCATTGCTAAATTGCACAAAACCTTTTGATCCCCCAACGTCTCCACCAGATAGTGGCATATGCTTCGTATCAGCATCAGAATAAATAATACCCTCTTCTTTAAGCTTACTAGTGACCGTATTCACAACACTTTCAGCCATTTTTCTGTAACCAGTTAATTTGCCACCTGCAATCGAAATTAGGTTCGAATCTGAAATGAAAATCTCATCCTTACGTGAAATCTCTGATGGATCCTTGCCTTCTTCATGAATTAACGGTCGTAACCCTGCCCAGCTAGACTCAACATCAGCAGCAGAAATGTTTACATCTGGGAACATAAAATCAATCGCGCTAAGCACATAGTCTCTATCCGCCGTTGTCATCGTTGGATGAGCAATATCTCCTGTATAAACAGTGTCCGTTGTACCGACATACGTTTTTCCATCTCGGGGAATCGCAAATACCATTCGTCCATCTGGCGTATCAAAATAAATCGCCTGTTGCAGCGGAAATCTTTCACCGTCAAAGACGAGGTGAATCCCTTTCGTTAATTGCAGCGTTTTTCCTTTTTTAGAATTGTCTTTTTCTCTTATTGTATCCACCCATGGTCCAGCTGCATTGACGATTGTTTTGGCATAAATATCATGCTGCGTACCATCAATTTGATCCTCTACTTTAACACCAATCACTTTACCATCAGCGTAGAGTAAATCAATTACCTTCGTATAGTTAAGCGCTTGTGCACCTTTTTCAACTGCTTTTTTTATGACTTCAATCGTTAAGCGCGCATCATCTGTTTTATACTCAACATAGTAGCCCGCCCCTTTGATTCCCTCTTTCTTGAGTAACGGCTCTCGTTTCAGCGCCTCATCAACACCGAACATTTTCCTTCGTTCACTCTTTTTCACTCCAGCCAGAAAATCGTAAACTCTTAGCCCAACGTTAGTCGTGAACGGGCCAAATGTTCCACCCTGATAAAACGGAAGTAACATCCATTCCGGAGTTGTGACATGTGGGGCATTTTCATAAACAATCGCTCGCTCTTTGCCTACCTCTGCGACTACGCCAATTTCGAATTGTTTCAAATAACGAAGGCCGCCATGCACTAATTTGGTTGACCGGCTTGATGTTCCAGCGGCAAAATCTTGCATTTCAACAACAGCTACATTCAGTCCCCTAGCTACCGCATCAAGCGCAATACCTGCACCAGTTATGCCTCCCCCGATTACGAGAACATCATTTGAAGTGTTTTTTATTTTTGTAAATGTATCATTTCGCTTTAAACTAGAAAATAACATCCCTACTCGCTCCTCTATATATATCGATTCAACTTAGACGGAAGTACAAAAAAAGACCACAAATCTACTTAAGCATAGGCTTAAGTCATTTGCGGTCTCTCGAATTCTCCGTCCTAGCTATTAACTTGTGATTATTATAACACATTTCTAACTAAATTACTTAAAAACTCGCGTTGCTTCGACTGCTTTTTTCCAACCTGCATACAATTTCTCACGGTCGTTTTCAGCCATTTTAGGCTTAAACGTTTCTTGAACCTTCCACTGTTTGGCAATCTGCTCGGTGCTTTCCCAGAACCCAACGGCCAATCCAGCCAAATAAGCGGCTCCTAATGCTGTTGTTTCCTTAATGACAGGTAAATCAACCGTATCTCCGATCATATCGCTTTGGAATTGGACGAGAAAATTGTTGTTTGTTGCACCACCATCAACCCGCAGCGTTTTCAAATCTAGACCAGAATCGGTAATCATTGCTTCTAATACATCTCTCGTTTGATAAGCGAGCGACTCTAGTGTAGCTCGAATAAAGTGTTCCTTAGTCGTGCCGCGGGTAATCCCAAACATCGCACCACGTGCATCACTGTCCCAGTACGGTGTCCCAAGGCCGACAAAGGCAGGTACCATATACATACCTTCCGTAGAAGCTACTCTGTTTGCATATCTCTCCGTTTCAGATGCATCTTTAATCATGCGTAAGCCATCACGAAGCCATTGCAGTGCGGAGCCGGCAACGAAAATACTACCTTCAAGTGCATATTCAACCTTGCCATCAATTCCCCATGCAATCGTCGTTAAGAGCCCATGATCCGATGTTACAGCCTTACCCGTATTCATCAGCATAAAGCAACCAGTGCCATACGTATTTTTCGCCATCCCTTTTTCAAAGCATGCCTGACCAAACAGCGCAGCTTGCTGATCACCGGCAATACCAGCGATTGGAATTTGTTGACCGAAGAAGTGATAGTCGACTGTTTTTGCATACACTTCTGAAGAAGGACGAACTTCTGGAAGCATGCTTTTCGGCACCGTTAAAATATCTAACAGTTCATCATCCCATTTTAATTCATGAATGTTATACATTAGCGTACGGGATGCATTGGAATAGTCTGTCACATGTGTCTTTTTACCTGATAATTTATAGACGAGCCATGCATCAATCGTTCCAAATAACAGATCACCATTTTCCGCTTGCTCACGCGCACCTTCGACATTGTCCAAGATCCACTTTACTTTTGTACCACTAAAATATGGATCAATCAAAAGCCCAGTTTTTTGCCTGAATAGCTCGTTATGGCCTTGCTCGCGTAGCCCTTTACAAATCTCTTCTGTTTGACGAGATTGCCAGACGATTGCTTTGTAAATTGGCTTACCTGTATGCTTGTTCCAAACTACTGCTGTTTCCCGTTGATTGGTAATGCCAATTCCGGCAATCTGGTAGGCTTCAATGTCGGATTTGCGCAGCACCTCAGCAATACACGCTAAAACAGATGTCCATATTTCATTTGCATCATGTTCCACCCATCCTGGCTTTTGAAAAAACTGCTCAAATTCATGGTGCGCCGTCTCGACAATCTCACCATTTTCATTAAAAATAATCGCACGAGAACTCGTTGTTCCCTGATCAATAGAAAGAATAAATGTTTCGCTCACTTTTGCTCCCCATCCTCTTATAAAAAAATTAACACATGCTGCAGATAGCACAGCATGTGTTTTTTAAAATTACATATGCATAACTTGACCTGCAACAATATACCAAGTGATTAAGATTGCATTTACGAATGCTCCCGCCCAAATCGTTCCTGTTTTGCGGAACAGATACGTGGACACTAGTGCCGCAATAAAGTTAACAACGACAAATTGGAAAGCAATAATCGTAATCAATGCTTTATCCCATAATAACGCACCACTGCCAAACAATACACTATATTGAATCACAAGCAACACGATAATTCCAAGTGCATTGATTAGGAAGTTCGCTCCAAACCACTTGAATGCAGTCTTCGTTTCTGTACTTGACTCTTTCATACGAAGTTGACCATGTAAAACGATGCCATTGACAATAAAGAACAATAGGAATGGAAGCACATACGTTAATACAAGGTAAAACTGTGATGCATTGATTGCTTTAAATGCCATTACCCATATACGGAAATCGACATTAAATAATCCACCAACCGCAACCGTTACAGCGTACATCACACCTACGGAGGCAAGTGCAAGTAAGATAGTTCTACCGATTACTTTAAGATCAAATGTTACTCCGTAATTAGCAATAGTTGCGCCATTTTTCTTGTTCGTATAGTGGAATATAACTAAAAGCACTGCTGCGATTACCGCATTTAGAACTGCCCACACCGCGAGTCCTGTCGTTATATTCTGACGAAGGAATGATCCTGCTGGGAACCATGCCTGGCCCCATTCCTGGAATTTGATAAATGTAGCAGCTGGAATTGCTGTTGCAACTAAACTACTAACAATCCACACCCATTTATTCGATACCGCTTTTGATTCCGGTAATTCTCTTACAACACTTGAAAAGTAATTTGTACTTAATAAATTACCCAATACAGCAATTAATAACATAATTGCACCAATGAAACCGACAAATGTGGCAATTTCTTTTGTTTTCCATGACTGTTGATCTGCGTCAATTGGATTCGGTGCTGGAATTGCATCATTTAAGAAATCAACAACTGTTCCGATTGATTCTGTTGACCAGTGTGTGCCTGGATGAATTACAGGCGGAGAAAAGTACACACGCGCTGATTGTTCCTCAAAGGAACCATATAACTTCCCTTCTTCTACAGGCTCATCTGTACCAAATACTTTCATCATTTTTTCTGATTCATTTGCATTAACTGCTTTCTCTACTCCCCACATAAGTGGAGCAAATTCATCATATTTACTGAAGACGATACCATAGTTAAAAGGTGTTTCCGCTGTTACTTCACCAGAACCGTAAGTCTCTGTGGATGATGAAACCTGAATGACGGTGTTAACTAAATCTGGATTGTCCGTAGCTGCCTTCAGGACAGACCAACCACCCATAGAGTGACCTTCAACCGCAACTTGGTCGTCATCAATAAACGGTAAATTATGAATATAGTTTAACCCTGATGTGACACCGCGGCTTAAATCAGCTGGGAATTGTTCCGAATATCCGTGGCCAGTCATGTCCATAGAAAGTACAACGTAGCCACGCTTTGCAAATTCAATACTAAACGGCTCTTGTACTTCTCTAGAGTTAATATAGCCGTGCATCGAAACAACTGCTGGATGTTGTTCTTCTAAATTCATATCACTCGGCATGTACATTAAAGCACTGTGCACAATCCCATTATCCCCAACAAAGCGGATATCCTTAACTTCTACATCTCCACCACTAGTTTGCACATTGTGTGCAATGATACTACTAATTAAAATAACGACTAAAGAAACAATAATTGCTAACGGTCTAGAAAAAAAGCGTTTGTTATTGCTACTCATTTTCATTTCCCCCTTTGTTATTCCTGCTCGGAAACAAGTTAGACCCCGTGATCCACTTAAATTAACCCACAGAAAAAGACCTCACTAATAAATCACACTTTCCCCAAAGTAGATTCATAGTGAAGGTCTCCAATCTCCCATCACGTGCTTTAACTTGTTATTTTATAATTTAAACCTTTTTGTAAGCGTTGTCAATACTTTTCGTACAATTAAATTTTGAAAGTAAGCACAATTGCTAATCCAACATTAGAGTTCCCACAATTCCGCTCTCGATGTGGTGATCGCTACGGCACCACCATCTAATGCTTGTTGGACATCTTCCTTCGTTTTAATTAATCCACCAGCAATTACCGGCAGGCTTGTTGTTTCAGCAACCTCTTGGATAACAGCTGGAACGACACCTGGCAACACCTCAATATAATCCGGCCTTACCTTATTAATCATTTTAAGATTATGATTTAAAGCATGGCTATCCAAAGCGAATAACCGCTGAATCGCGATGATTTTATTCTTTTTGGCGATTGAAATTGCTGCTCCTCGTGTACTAATGATTCCATCCACATGGACGTTGCGAATTAAAAATTCAACACCATACTCGTCTGCTTTTAATCCTTGAATTAAATCCGCATGCACGAGTACTTTTTTATTTGCACGTTTCGCGTAGGCTACTAAATCTCCTATTTGTGATAACCTTGACTCTAAAAACACAATGTATTCGTGTTCACTTTTTAAAAGCTTTTCAAAATTTTTCATATTTTTAACTGCAGGTAATATTCCGTTAAGCATCCAGATCGACCTCTCTTATTGTTACACCTACTATACCAACATTTGCAGAAGGAAAACAATGATATAGAAAACATGCCATGTACTAACTGCGTTTTTTACGACAGTTAGTACATGGCACGTTGATTCCATCTATTTAGCTTTTACAATCGTTATTTTTCTTACAAACAGGAAGGTAAACGCATATAACACAAGCCCGATAACAAATAGCTGCAAGAAGTAGGTGATGTTAATATCTGTGAACAGATTTGATAAGAAATCAAACACCCAACCCTTCGCAATTCCAAGTAACAGGGCGAGCACGATTACTCCAGCCACAATACCTCCACCAGCTAAGCCAGTTTGATAAAATAATAAGCCGAAGAAAAATAACAAAACGAGCAGGACAAACGTAATAGCAGCATCAATCGCTACCCTATTTAACCATGTATCCTCAAGAAAACTTGAGAGATGCAAAAAATTAAACGTTGTTATATCAGTTGCTTCTGTAAAGCTCAAGGTTAGTGAATGCAATGTATTACCTATTAAAGATTGAACTATTGCTAAACCTAGAAAAAGTAATCCGATGCCTAAGAATAAGTTTTTTCTCGTCGCTCCTATTTTGATCGAAAATGGGATAGCCTCTTTCACTGTCTTAAAGCCATAAATTGCGCTATAAATGTAGATTGGGAAACTTAACGAAAAATAAAATGAGCCCTCTTCGACACTAAGTAAAAAATAAGCAAAGCAAAGGGAAACGACAAGCACCCCTAATAAAATACTCCAGAAAATCATAAATGAATAACGCATATCTGTTACAAAGAAATACAATAATCCTTTTAGCTGTCTCGCCATCTGTTATGCCCCCTTCTTTCGTTCCGTTAGATGAATCATTAATTCTTGGATTGGTACTCCTTCAACACGGAGCCCACTTTTACGCGCTTCCTCCACACTTCCGTATAGATAAGCGGTCATCATTCCAGCTAATTGTTTTTTCTGAATCACTTCTTTGCCTTGAATGAAGCTTTCTACATCCTCGATTCTTCCCGATACAGCACATGTGGTGTCGCGAAGTACTTCCGCATCTTGCTTCATGACCAATGCACCGTCACTTAGAATCATCACTTCCTCAAACAACAAGCTCACTTCATCTATAAGGTGCGTCGATAAAATAATCGTACGTTTTTCTTCTTCATAACTTTCAAGTAAAAGCTCATAGAATTTTTTTCTCGAAGGTGCATCAAGTCCAATGTACGGTTCATCAAAGATGGTAATTGGTGCTTTACTCGCTAACCCAACGATAATCCCTAAAGCTGATTCCATCCCTTTTGACAATGTTTTTACTCTGGCATTGCGATCAAGATTATATTCGACAACCAGTTCATCCGCTAATTGCCAGTCCCATGATGGATAAAAATACGAATAAATCTTTAATACGTTTTTCACCTTTAAATCTCTTTTAAAATTATCGCCTTCTTTAATTAAGCAAACTGACTCTGTTAATCGTTGATTATCGAAAGGCTCTTCACCATCGATTAAAATTTGCCCACTACTCGCTAAAATATGGCCAGCCAAAATATTCATGAACGTCGTTTTACCTGCACCATTTCGTCCGAGCAAGCCATAAATTTTCGGTTCCTCTAAGGTAAATGAAATATTGTTCAATGCAGCTTTATTTTTGTACCGCTTCGATAGATTCTTCACTTCAATTTTCATCGATATCCTCCCTTTGCACCATTTCAATTAAATGATCCTTATGAATACGAAGCTTCTCCGCTTCCTTCTTTAAAGGAAGCATATAACTTTCATAAAATGATTTCTTCCGCTTTTCAATTAAAATCTCTCTCGCATCCTCCGCTACAAACATCCCGACACCTCTTCGTTTATAAAGTATCTGTTCCGAAACGAGCTCATTAATCCCTTTTGCGGCTGTGGCTGGATTAATTTTATAATAATTAGCTATCTCATTAGTTGATGGGGCTCGCTCTCCTGCATTTAGATTTTCATTAAGGATCGAATCCTCAATCTGTTCCTTAATTTGCAAGAATATTGGTTTACTTTCATCCAGATTATCTTTCATATTGGTTCCCTTCCGTTATATGGTTAACTACTTATGTAACTAACCATATAACAATGCGTTTTTAAAGTCAACTCTTTTTGGAAAAAATTAATTTCAAACACGAATGATTTGATAAATTATCAATCGTGTTATCTTCGTTACTTTTGCGTGATACAATACAAGTAGATATTTTAAGATTTAAAAGCAGGATCTTCTTGAACGAATCAGTAGAGTACGAATAAAACGAAATGCTAAAAGGAGGAAAATAATATGGCAAAGAATAGTAGAGAGTGGTCTCTAGACCAACGTGAAGAACTATTGAAAACTTTGGAATTACGATTTGAGAAAAACACGAACAGACATAAGGGCCTTGCATGGGATAAAGTACAAGCTAAACTTGAGGCTAATCCTGAAAAACTGTGGTCGCTCCATGAGATGGAAGCTTCTCTCGGTGAACCGGATGTTGTTGGTTACGATGATCAGACAGACGAATACATATTTTATGATTGTTCAGCGGAAAGTCCTAAAGGCCGCAGAAGTATTTGTTATGACCGCGAAGCGCTAGAATCAAGGAAAAAACACAAGCCTGAAAATAGCGCCATGGATATGGCAGCAAATATGGGCATTGAAATTTTAACGGAAGAACAGTACCGCGAGTTGCAGACACTTGGAACTTTTGATCTAAAGACGTCAAGCTGGATCCAAACACCTGAAAATATTAGAAAACTTGGTGGAGCAATCTTTTGTGATCGTCGCTATGATACTGTGTTTGTGTACCATAATGGAGCAGATTCATACTATGGTGCGCGGGGTTTCCGTGGATCATTAAGGGTATAAGTAACAGTTTAATAAGTAACTAACAGAAAGCTCTTTTATGAAAATTAAGTCTGGGAATTAGATACTAACTAAAGCATACCAATTTTCCCCGTTTATTTTCGCATCATAAATTACCACAATATGGATATTTATGTTAAAATAGTATTTTGTAACCATACAACTAAATTTATAAAGCGATTAGGGGAGGAATACTATGATATCAAAAAACTATGCGGGTTTTGGAAAAAGATTATTAGCGACCTTTTTAGACGTTAGCATTATTACTATTTTTATTGGTTTGTTAACCTACATCTTTGTAGGCGAATATTCTACTAATTGGACAAGTGGATATACATGGGACATCGTTTACACCATATACTTAGTTATTACACCTGTGCTTTGGGCGGGTTACATTATTGGCAAACGCATCTGCAAAATTAAATTAATTCGAACAGACGGCAACGATGTTAAATTTTCCAATACTATTTTAAGAGAGTTTGTCGGGTTCCACCTTATAGGAATTATTACGCTCGGCATTTCCTTAATCATAAGTGTTTTTATGGTAATATTTCGCGAAGATAAAAGAGCAATTCACGATATTATAGGTGGAACTTATGTTGTTGAAAAGTGATTACTAAGGAGAAGGCCAGATGAATATGGATGAATTCATCACACAATTCCATAAAAGATACCCTGAAGTTGACCGGTTTAATGTTGCGACAGATGATATGGTCAAAAGATATGAAAAAAAATTGGGATACCGACTGCCCTTTTCGTTTGTGGAATTTCTAAAGAAATTTTCCAATGGGATTTTCCTATTAGATTATGAACCTATTGGCGGTGTAAGCGAAGATTCTCCATGTAGTGATATTCAAAATGTTAATACTATACTCCCTAACATTCCAGATGAGGTCTTTATCGTTGAAACGAACGAGCATATAGCGTCTAGTCGGCTTATCTCCTTTACAATGTTTGATGCTGGTGACCATTCAGGCAATCACTGGGTATTTTTATGCGAAGATGGCGTATCAGATTATCGTGTTGGGTTTGTCAGTCAATCCTCATTAAAAATTGTAAAAGTTTTAAATAGTTTCGAAGAGTGGTTAACGATTTTATGGAAAAATGATGATGAGGATGTGCCTGCAAGTCCCGTATTCAACATTCTTTTTCCTTCATATGAAAAGAGAGATAATATTCTTTTTGACTAGTGGATTTAATATTATTGCAACAATGTCAATCATCATTTCTCTTCTCCAATAGATAGCTGGACACATCTGCACTTATTTAAATAGAATCAGCAAAATATAGTTGTCCTTGCACGTTAAATTTGAAAGTCCACAATCGTTAATAAGCGCACTGGTGACCAGCATCCATACACTGTTAATCCTTCTCCAAAGCCGGTCCCTTCTTAGCAATGGTAGCTTTTTACCAAACATAACCGAAATAACAACAATCACTGCTATCACAACTGTTAAAAATGTAATTGACTCGTCTAGGAAAACTGTTGCGAACAGTATCATCAAAAATGGTTGTAAATATTGAATCTGACTCACTCTTGCTATTCCTCCCATAGCCATTCCACTGTACCATGCAACATAAGCTAGAAATTGGCTAACAATTGCGAGGTACAGGAAGCTGATCCATGCATATATTGGGGCATCTAGCATGTCAGTTGAGAGATTTAACGCAACTGGAATAATAAAAAATGGAGCGCCGATTATAATTGCCCATGCGATCACTTGCCAGCTTCCTAATTCTTTCGATAATTTCCCTCCCTCTGCGTAACTTAATCCGAGTATGAGCACCGCTGCCAGTAATGCTAAATCAGCAAATTGCAATTGACCGAAACCAAGATGAAGTGCATACACAACCACAGCGAGTGAACCGATTATGCTTGAAATCCAAAATTTGAATGAAGGAATTTCACCTGCTCTTACCATTGCAAATCCAGCTGTTGCTAATGGTAGCAACGCTAATTCCACCGCCCCATGGGAGACAGGCAAAGATTCCATTGCCCAAGATGTTAGCAGTGGAAATCCTAACACTGCACCAACCGCAACAATAAGTAAACTCCTGAATTGCTGAAGAGAAGGTAGTTTTTCTTTTCGAACAATCAAAATTACAGCTACCAAAATAGCGGCAACAACCGTTCTCCCTAAACCAACGATTGTAGTGCCAAAATACGCTACCGCAATGCTTGTTGCAGGGAGTGTTAAGCTAAAACAAATCACACCTATGAATCCCAATATTAATCCAAGTTTCTCTCTGCCTTCACTTTGCACGTTAAACCCTCCTCTATCTGTACCATTTTTACTTTTCATAAAAAACGATTCTGCTATAATCAACATAATAATAGGTACACTTGGTCAGTTAAACCCTTTTTATAGCCATCTGTCATGGTACAGATAAAGGAGAATCTACAAATGAGCACTAAATATAATAAGATCATGGAAGCAATTAAGCGGCAGCTAGAAGATGGGACGCTTGTTGCCGGGAGCAAACTACCTTCCGTTCGGCAGCTGTCTGAGCGTTTTTCATGTAGCAAAAATACGGTGATCAAAGCCTACGAGGAACTAGAAAAACAGCATCTGATCTATGCTGTTCCTAAAAGTGGCTACTTTGTTGTGCATGAATTTCAAAAGGTGACGCATGAAAATGATGTGATTGACTTTTTGTCTGCTGGTCCAGATAAAAGCGTTATGCCATATATTGAATTTCAGCATTGCATTAACCAAGCAATTGAATTATACAAAGAAGCGCTTTTTACATACGCTGATCAGCAGGGGCTTTCTTCATTACGAGTACAAGTAGTGAAGTATTTGCAAAATTTACAAGTATTCACGCAACCTGAACGAGTAGTCGTTGTCTCTGGTTCGCAGCAAGCTCTAAATTTATTCGTATCTATGCCGTTTCCAAATGGCAAAAAAACTATTCTAATTGAGCAGCCTACTTATTTCGGCTTCATTGAATCTATTAATCTACAACAAGCGAATGTACTTGGAATCGAGTTAACGATGGAAGGAATTGACCTTGATCGTCTGGAATACCTGTTTCGGAATAATGATATAAAATTTTTCTACATGATCCCTAGATTTCATAATCCACTTGGCCACAGTTACTCTAACAGTGAAAAGAAAAAAATCGTTGAGTTAGCAGAAAAATACGATGTATATATCGTCGAGGATGATTTTTTAGGAGATCTTGATTCGGATGCAAAATCAGACCCTTTATTTTCATTTGATCCATCTGGGAGAGTCATTTATATCAAAAGCTTTTCGAAAATTTTCCTTCCAGGCTTAAGGATTGCGACAGTAATTCTGCCAACAATAATGATAAGCAACTTTTTACGTTATAAATTCAGTTCAGATTTTAACAGTTCAGCACTTTCTCAAGGTGCACTTGAAATCTATTTAAAAAGCGGGATGTTTGATAGTCATCTCAAAAAAATAAAAGAGATATACCATAATAAAATGCAACTGCTGCAAGAATCCTGTGAACGTTTGCTACCAGCTAATACTGATTTTTCAAAACCAACTTCAGGATTTTATCTGTCGATCAGTCTGCCAGAGCATGTATCAGCAAAACAAATCGTACACTTACTGAATGAACAAAACGTCTTCGTCGATGATGCCTCTAGAATGTTTTTGCCAGCATATAAAAAAGACAATCTGATTCGATTGAGCATTTCTCAAGTCGATGAAAGCAAAATTAAACTAGGAGTAGAGCGGTTGGCAGAATGTATTGCTAGCATTGATAGTCGAAGGAATAAATTTGCTTCACACAACTTTTTACGTTTTTAGCCTAGGTGTTGGATTATTTCCAACTATATAAACACCCCTCTCTGGCCCATGTTGGAGAGGGGTGTTTATGCTGATTACGTCTTCTCATCAGTAACAAAAAATGGCGTAAAAAATGATCCTATAATTGAACAAACTACCTATTCCAAAGTTCTTTTACACAATCATAGACAACACTCAAAAACAGATAAATAGTTAACAGCAACAATAAATCCATTACAATGAACTCATATATGTATTGAATGTGCACACCAATGTATGGTAATTCATGTAGAATAGGTAATTGATAATTCCCTATTTCGTTGACACTGAATACTAAGATGATAATGATGACCAATTTGACTAGATTCTCGTACAACGTATTCATCATAATCCCCCCTCGTCTGTTATTCTATATTAATACCAATTTATGTTTCCTATTTTCAACAAAAAAGCCCTCACAGCTGTAAAGACTACTTTTATTTAAACGGCATTTTCCGGAGTTGCTGCTTACTTTTCGGACAAGTGGTACAACATTTTCCCTCCTCGTTTGCCGCGTAGTAAAAACAACACGTACGGCGGCGTCGAACTTCATCTGGTTGTTGCTCTGATTTATAATATTGTCCGAGTGGATTGCGTGTCTGGCCAAACGCAGAAGCCGGTGCAGTTTCAATTAAATAGTGGAAATCCTCTGCTCGATTCGGTACCGCAGCTTCGATTCTTGTTTCATATAACCAGTACACGTACACCGCAACATTTTCCCATAAAATCGGCTTTGGCACGCCTATAGCTGATGACACTGTTACAATGATGTCAGCGACAGATGCAAACAAATCGTTAACTACTTGCTCTCGCCATGCCTCTCTATCTAGGTCACCCTTCTGACCAACGGACCGATCATGCAACAACAACTCTGGCAACCAAAGGTCACCTCTAAATTTGCTCACGATTGCACCGTTCGATAAATGCAGATTGAGCTGTTTATCATACATCGTCATTGCATAAAGAGCCGGGACGGTAAGCATAAAACCAAGCCGCTTCATCAACAGTGACGCTGCTGCAAATTGATAGTCTGTACCTAAAACTGATTTTGTCTGCTCTACATAAGCTTGAACAAATTCAACGTCTAGTAATTGCGTTAGTTCAGTAACATCTTCATCCCTCGCACTAACTGCTAGACGGAAATTTTCGATTAAAAATTGCTGCTCACTGCTCGTTAGCTTGGTCATCGCTCTACCTCCTTCGTCATGTTACATGTTTCGATTTTTGTATAATAAATAAATGAAAAACGGTGCCCCGATACCTGATGTGAACACACCTGCGGGGATATCCATAGGTAAAAACGCTGTGCGCGCGACAACATCTGCAACCATGACGATCACACCACCGATCATTGCTGTGATTAAAATCAATCCAGCAAACGAACGACCAACGAGCATTCTCGCGATATGTGGTGCAATCAATCCAACGAATCCGATTCCACCAGCAAATGCAACCGCTGATCCAGCTAGCGCGACACTGATAAATAATAGCATCATCCGATACAGCTGTACTTTTACCCCTAAAGCTGTGGCAACCTCATCACCTAGCTCCTTTGCATTAACGACGTTAGAAAATAAAAATGTAAGCGGAATGAAGATGATTAGCCACGGTAGCATCGACAATACATCCTGCCATTTAGCTGCATAAAGACTACCCGTTAACCATAAGTAAGCAGCACTTGTTGAATATGTATCACTAAGAACAATCATCAGCGTCGTAAATGCTTTCATCGCCGCCGCAATACCGATACCAATCAGTACGAGCCGTATTGGTGTCACACCATTTTTCCATGATAATCCGTAGGTTATGATTGCAACAATTCCCGCGCCTAATAATGCAGCAAACGGTAGCCATTGAATATTAACTGCCCCCATAAAGCTAACGATAAAAATAATTGCACCAACCGAAGCCCCACCTGTAATTCCAATAATATCAGGGGACGCAAGCGGATTGCGAATAATCCCTTGTAAAATTAAACCGGAGACACCAAGTGCCGCTCCAACCATAAATCCAAGTAACACGCGTGGCAAGCGCAGCGTATTAATGACGAATTCCTGTTCCGCTGACATGCCAAAGATATGTTGGATAACGGTTATTGGATCAATAAAATCACTACCAATCGATAAGCACAGCATAAATACGAGCAACGTCACAAGCAGGAGCACGAGAAATACAATGATTGTTTTTATATTGACCTGCATCGAAAAACTATCAGATTTATTGCGATATGAGTATTGTTTAGCCATTTTTTACAAGCCCCCTACGTGCAATGTAGATAAAAAACGGCACACCTAATAGTGCAGTAACTACACCGATTGGAACTTCCTGTGGCATAATTACTAATCTCGCAACAACGTCCGCTAAAAGTAGAAGACTCGCGCCAATTAATGCACTAAGCGGGATTATCCATCGGTAATCTGAACCAACAATGCCCCGCACCATATGTGGCACGATTAAGCCAACAAAACCAACTGAACCAGCAATCGCTACCGAACCACCCGCGAGCAATACCACAATTACACCCATTGTGATTTTAATCAGTACTGTTTTCTGCCCTAAGCTTTTGGCAACATCTTCCCCGGACATAAAAATATTAATTGATCCTCCAAGGAATAAAGCAACAAGTATTGCCGGAACAATGAACGGAAGGACCGGCAATAACATATCAAGGGAACGACCCGCAACAGAGCCGGCTAGCCAAAACAACACACTTTGTAGTCCCTGTTCATCGACTACCAACAGACCTTGTGTAAACGATACAAACAGTGCAGAAATTGCTGCACCTGCGAGCACAATTTTCAGTGGCGATAAGCCATCTCTTCCTAAAGAACCAAGAAAATAAACGAGCGCCGCCGAAATAGCCGCACCGATAAACGCAATCCACATGTAGTGCGTGAGCGAGCTAACCGAGAAAAAAGTAGAAGCGACAACGATAAAAAAGATTGCACCTGCATTAATACCGAGAATATCGGGCGCTGCTAATGGATTTTTCGTTAACGCCTGCATAAATGCACCCGCTACCGCTAAACTCGCACCGATTACAGCCGCAATTAGTGCCCGTGAAAGCCTGGAAGTCATAATAATCATATGCTCAGTCACTTCAGCATCATAGTGAAAAAAAGCATTATATGTAGTTTGAAATGGAATCGAGGTTTGACCAAGACTTACACTTAATACAAAGGAGAATATGCATAATAGTAAACTAGCTATGATTGCAACAATTCGGTAAGTTGTCCTCGAAATTGAGAGTTTCATATACGTCCTCTTTCGTCACTTTTTATATAGATTACAGATAATCGTCAATTTTCATAATCCTGTTTTTTAGCCATTCATTCACCAACCACATGCAGTAGTGTATTAAGAAGTTCCTATTTAAATGTGAATGCAAGGTAATTATGAGGTTGATTCACAAAGGAAAAAGGAGAAGAAACTATCCTTCTCCGCATCCCTTTCTATAATTATACTATTGTTCTAATCCAAAGCGGTCATAAATATCGTCAAGCATTAAATTTGCTGCAAGGATTCCGCCAGCCATATTCCAAGTAACTTCATCTACCATATACACCTGGTCATTTTTAACAGCATCAAGGTTTGCCCAAAGCGGATGACTCTGCCACTCTTCAAACGTTTTTGCTACAGCTGGATCATCCTCATTAAAGATATAAAAAACATCTGCGTTCATGCTAGGAATTGCTTCTTTATCAGGCAACTGTATGCCCCACTCATCACTTTGCTGACTTTCTGGTCTTGTAAAACCAAGCTCCGCTAAAATTGAACCAGCAAAACCAGTGTAATAAATACGTGCATGATCAGCTCTGAAATTTAAGACGGATACATTCACTGGCCATTCATCGCCAAGCTCTGCTGCAACCTTTTCTTTAAAATCAGCTACTCGCTCATCCCAAGCTGTTAATAGCTCAGTTGCCTTGTCTTCTTGATTCATCGCTTGCCCCATTAATTCTACTGTTCCTTTGAAATCAAAGACTGTTTCATGTGCTACTGTTGGCGCAATTTGCGCTAGCTGATCATAAATTTCTTCATGACGCATTTTGGAAGCAATGATTAAATCTGGATCAAGCTTCGCAATTTCCTCTAAATTCGGTTGTGTTTCCGTCCCTACAATAGTGACACCTTCTAAATCATCACGCAAATACTCATATGTAGGCTGCTGCACCCAAGACTCTACCGCACCAACTGGTGTCACGCCAAATGCGACTATCGCATCAGTTGCACCTTGATAAAGCGTAACAATTTTCATTGGTGTACCTTCTATCGGCGTTGTACCCATCGCGTGCGTAACTTCACGAGCATCGGACGTGGCATTCTCATCTGTTTCTTCGTCGGCACCATTTTGATCCTGCTGTTCTTGATCTTCCTCTGTATCTTCAGACGTTCCTTCCTGTCCACCACAAGCAGCTAAAAGTACGAGTGATGCAAGGATTAACGTAATCATCCACACTAATTTACGATTTGCAAATACTGACATAAAACTAACCTCCACTTAATTGATAATGATTCTCATTATTACTATCAATAGCATATATGGACTAAGTTAAAAATGCAAGCGTTTTTTGAAACTGCCATAAAAAAAAGCTTAGCCAATTTCATATACTGATTTTCAGCTATCCACAGTTGAATTAACCGTCTCCTAACTATATATAGATACAGATAGCTGTATAAGGTTGTTATGAAATTGACTCCGCTATTTAATGATTGGTAAATTATACATCTATGAATCAATCATTATACTAAACACATCAAATCCCTTATAATACAATACAATGGTTAAGGTGGTGATTTTTATGAAACAAGATAAACAAGATTCAATCGTACATAGTCCAACAGGTAAACAGCGCCTTGGGTTAGCCCTGCTTCTCGGTATGCTGTGTGCTTTAGGACCATTCAATATTGATATGTATTTACCAAGTTTGCCGCAAATTGCGGATGATTTTGAAACTCACGCCTCATTCGTACAGCTAAGCTTAACTGCTTGCTTATTCGGCCTTGCGATTGGGCAAATCATCGTTGGCCCGATTAGTGATGCAGTGGGGAGAAGAAAACCGATATTAATATTCATTTCCTTATTCGCGTTAGCATCGCTGCTTTGTGCATTCGCACCAAATATTATCGTATTAGTAATAGCTCGATTTTTACAAGGCTTCACGGCATCCGCAGGTATTGTACTGTCTCGTGCTGTTGTGCGAGATGTTTTTAATGGAAAAGAATTAACGAAGTTTTTTGCCCTCTTAATGGTAATTAATGCAACAGGTCCGATGATTGCACCAATATCAGGTGGCGCAATTTTGCTGTTGCCATTTGCGACGTGGCATACTATTTTTATGTTTCTATTTTTATTCGGCATCATCATTGTGACAATTGTTGCTTTTAAATTGAAAGAAACATTGCCTGAAAGTAAACGAGTCCCGGCCTCGATTGGTCAGTCCATACGTACGATGGGAAGCCTGTTGAAAGATCGTACCTTTATCGGTTACGCGATCGTCGTTGGCTTCGTGCAGGGTGGTACGTTTGCCTATGTTGCCGGCACGCCTTTTGTATACCAGGATATTTATAACGTATCTCCGCAGATGTTCAGTATTTTATTTGGTATTAATGGTTTAGCAATTATTTCGGGTAGTTTCTTAGTAGGACGATTAAGTGGCATTATCCACGAAAGAACGTTGCTTCGCACAGGCGTGATCGTTTCCTTATGTGCGAACACAACGTTACTTGTGATGACGATTATCCAAGGACCAATAGCAATGCTAGTAATCCCAATCTTCATCCACTTGCTTTCGATCGGAATCATCTTAACGAGTAGCTTTTCTCTAGCAATGGAACACCAGAGCAAACGCGCCGGAAGTGCAAGCGCCTTATTAGGCATGCTTCCATTATTAGTAGGATCAATGATCGCACCACTTATTGGCATTAACGAAACAACAGCCATACCAATGGGCGCATCATTATTTACAACATCCGCAATCGGCGCAATCGCCTTTTTCACATTAACAAGGCAAAGAAAAAATCAAACACAGCAGACCGAAGTCGTTGTCGAAGGATAACAAAATAGCGGAACAAGGGGTCAGTTCTCTTGTTCCGCTATTCATATTTAAAGATAAAACCTCAGCAGTATAACCATTTTTCATTTCTATAAAAACCATTCACTACTGATCAACCGATTTCTTCCTTTTCCTAACCATAATGAAAATTACAAACGCGGTAATAGCTGCGATTAAAATAATTGTAATAGCGATATACATCGGATCTTCATTAATTTCACTAGGGATGAAGCGATTAGTAATTGGGCCAATGGCTATAATAAGCGGGATAATAATCGTAAACCATGTTTTCGTATAGAAAGCAGCGCCTATAAATATTAAAACACATACAGCTGCAATGATATGATTCTGGAATGGTGTCGCTACAAAGGTTGCTTCAAAGTTTTGTTCTTGGTACCAAAGTAACAGCAAAACACCTAGCCCTGTAACGATAATGTTTGTTAAACTAACAGCCACGATAAATGCCCATTTTTTATGAAAAAGTTTTGGTAAACCTTTATACAAGAATAAGGTATAAATACTCATACATACTAACGCTGCGACTACCGCTATAACAATAATAATTGCGGAGACAGCAAACTCACCTGAAAGTGCCGGCACAAAGCCCAAATAAGCAGCTAACAATACGATTAATAACGGAATTAATCCAGCAAGCTCCCGAAAATCAGTATCCATCGACTTTCCAATGCTTTTCATATATTGCTTTGGACTTTCACCAATAATATGTTTAATATCCTTCCCTGCAGCCTCTGCTTCTAATAGATGATCTTCAAGTTCTTCTGTAATCTGATTAATCTCTTCATCATTCTTACCTTTTGATATCAAATACATCCGAAGCTCAATCAAAAACTGTTCTGACTGTTTCGAAATCATACATTCTCCCCTCTCTCCTTTTGCAATACGCTGTTAACGGTTGTGCTCAACTGTTCCCAACGCTTCACAAATAATTGCAATTCATGTTCCCCTTTTTCTGTTAATGCGTAATATTTTCGTTTCGGCCCAGCTGTTGATTTTCGTAATGTGGTGCTTACTAGATTGTCTTTTTGCATTCGAAGTAATAATGGATAGATGGTGCCTTCACTAAAATTCTGAAATCCATACGATTCCAGTCTATTCGCCAGCTCATATCCATAAATTTCCCCATCCTTAATGATCGATAACAAACAGCCATCTAATATTCCTTTTAACATTTGAGTAGTATCTGCCATCCAGATTACTCCTTTCATTACCTTGTATTACAATACATACGCATAAATAAAATTACCTTGCATTACAAGATATACATTGAATATATATTAATTTGTCTTGTATTGCAAGGTATTAATAAGATATATCTTTAAAGTAACATCACCTTTTACGGAAGGCTGCTTTCTAAAAGATTGTTGTTAGTGCACAAAACAACTAGAATCCGACATAGCACTAAACAGGCGCTGTAGAGGAGGCATGTACTGTAGTCGATGAGACGATGACGGCCACCACAGCGCTTATCTGTGACAAATGAGGCATTATTAGAATTGCGCGGCCACCAGTGCACTTATTTGGGTGAATTTGTTGTTTCAACGAGTTGATATCATAAATAAGTGCTGTGGTGGCCGTCAAATCATCGAAACTGAAAAACCAAGCGAAATAAGCGCTTATATGGCCGCTCAATCTGGTTAGCCACTCTGCTGTTGGAATAGCTAGACGCGTGACCCAAAAATCAAGAGTACTACAACGGATTTGACGTATAAAGCAACAAACTCTCCGAAAAAAGCCTTACCTAAAAACATCTCCACTATTCGTCACCAAAATCTATTGAAATACACTTGAAAATGGATATTTATGTTAAAATGCTGGTAGGTATAGATAGTATAAAAGTATTTGGTCACAGATTGCTCGCGCACAAACAATCCTATATTTTTTTTTGAGGCTTAACATGATTATCGGTACATTATTTTTGTGTCTTGTATGTAGCTATTTTTTTGTTTCATTCTTAATAAAGGCATTTCATGACGACAGTGACCCTTTACACAAAGTGTTAGCAAGTGTCTTTTTCACTTTATGGACAATAACTATGCTTGAAGTTATCGCTAATATTATTGGACGAAGTTTATTAGAGATTTTTTACATTTAATGAAGTAAGAATTGAACAGGTTGATGTGGTTGATTAATTATCAAAAAGGAGAGGTGGATGGTTTTGAATAGACTAGAATTTATAGGAGCTAGCTTACTACTATCTGGAGCAGTTCTGTTTGGTTTTATGCATCTTGCTATAGCAAATTATGTTCCAAATATGGGAGGATGGAGTGATCCTCCCGGGAAATTTAATCAGGTACTCCGTGATACTATGATTACTTTTCCATACTACTTAGGTCTTATTTTAATTTTGACAGGGCTAGTTCTCTTATTTTTAAAGGATATTATAAAAGTAATGAACTTTTTGATAGGTAAATAATCATACAGCACCTTGTAAGAATTACGCAATACAACGGAGGCAAGCGATGCCAATTATTAAACATAAGCAATTTATACACGCACCGGTCGAATTATGCTTTGACCTGGCACGAAACGTAGATGTACATATTCAAACAACTGCCAAAACAAAGGAAAGAGCAGTGAGCGGGGTTACGCAGGGATTACTAGAAGAAGGTGATACTGTCACTTGGGAAGCTATTCACCTTGGTATTAAACAAAGACTAACTGCTAAAGTAACGCACATCGACTATCCAATTGAATTTGTTGATATCATGGTAAAAGGAGCATTCCATTCTTTTACGCATACCCATCAATTTGTGGAAGAGAATGATGGCACCATCATGATTGATCTATTTGATTATCGGTCGCCTTTCGGTTTAATTGGAAGATTAGCAGACAAATTGTTTCTTGAGAAATATATGACACGATTTATAATGAGCAGAGCAAAAGAACTAAAAAGGATTGCTGAAAGTATTGATTAGGTGGTTTATATAAAAAATGGTGGATTCAGGCTTTTTTGAAGTTATATACTAACTAGCAGAATAGCTTAAAGGTAATCCACTTCAATAATCACATGTATAAAAAATTCCAATCTGAAAGAAACTAAACCAATTAATTATTTGTTTCAAGGGAAGGAATTTAAATGAACATCCATTTAGAGAATGCGTGGAAGACAAGGAAAGTACAAGATACCCTCTCTCAACTCGAACTTGAACAGTGGGTTGAGTATCAGCTGTTTTCATGGAATTGGTGGGTTCTTCTTGCATTTGTTATTACACCATGGATTGTTTGGATCAAGTTTTTCGATCGAAAAAGATTAATTGAACTTTTGTTAGTAGGTTGTTTAGTAGCTATTCCCATTATTTTGTTAGATGCAATAGGCAGCTTTTATAAATTTTGGATGTATCCTATAGAACTAGTTCCGTTTACAATAGGTTCTATAACTTTTGATTCTTCCATTGTAACCGTTACATTCATGTTGCTATATCAATATTTTAAATCTTGGAAATCCTATAGCATCGTATTAGTTACAATGGCACTCGTTTTTTCTTTTATAGGTGAACCATTAGCCCATTTTTTTAAGTGGGTGTATTATATTAATTGGAACTATTTATATTCCTTTATTATTTACATTGTTCTTGGTATGATCTTAAAATTTGCTGTCGATAACTTTAAAAGGATAAGTTCTTAGTAAATCCAACTACCTTTAGAGTTGTTCAAGAATTCAAATCAATGATCAACCCACTCAGGCTCAGAACAATGATAGTTAACACTACTTTCTTCTATCTCAATATCAGCCAGAGTAAAATTGTATCATCGCTCTCTTGTTCTCATTTCACGAGGACACCAAAAAAGTTCTCGATCTGGCTGATTTCATCACATTGGAAACATACAACCGCCATTTTTCACTAATGCGGGATCTATTTTATCTGTGTGAAATCAGGTAAAAGGAAAATCTGAGTTTCTGTTTCCATACTCATAGAACATTATGAATAGATGTTTAGCAATTCGGCCAGGTCCTGCGGCTTATTTGAATGAACACTATTTTTTCCTTTAAAATCCTACTTAAAATGTTCACCATAACTATCTATTCCTACGACATTTCCCACACCGCCTCGGATGCTGAAAACCCTTTTGTTTGAAAAACTGCTGCTCTCCTACGGTGAAAGTAAAACGATTGCCACATTCCATACATTTTATAAGTAAATCCTGGGGTTCCATTCCGACCAATGCCTCTTGAATGGATTTTTCTCTATCACGAATCGTCTGTTGATTAACAGGTTCATCCGACCCCAGGAATCTAATTGTATCGCCAATTTCCGCTCTTACCTTCTTATACTCAATTTTCTCCCACGCTTGTAAAAAAGGGATGTATCGCTGATCTTTTGTTTCTCTTATCCGCTCAAGAAAGGATAAAATCATGCCACGATTACGATCCTTTAAATAATACATATCTGGGACAGACTTGCCCTGCTCTAACCACAAATTCCATTCCTGTAAAAATTCTTCCACTCGTTGCTCCGATTCTATCATCCATCCTCGTTCCGTAAAAACTAACATCGGTAATTTACCACGATAACTTATATCTAGAAAATCATGATCAATCATCCAGTCTATCTTAGCCATAACATAATCTAGTTTTTCTGCTCGGAAATAGCCGTACACCGGGCACGCGTCCAATCCAAGCTCTAAAATTTTCTTTTCGCGAGATCCTTTTAAAATCTTGGCTAAGAGTGTTCGGCCACCTTGTGCAATCAGTTCATCAGCGGCGCGCAGAATGGCGCGAATATCGGATTCCGACAATACAAGTTGGTTCGTATTCATTTTATTGCAGCACCTTTCCAAATTTATTTTCATATAAATCCCGGACCCACACTTTTACAGTTGCTTTCCATTGCTGGTTCGATGATGGAATATTTTTCAGTAGGCTTTTCGGTGTCATGCCTAACTCTTTTGCCATCTGTATATCAGCTTGATTCAACCGACAACGCTTTTTCGCCACAGCCCATGTTGCTTGCTGCTTTCCCATTTGTTTCATCCTTTCCGTTTAATCTAAATTTCACATAATCAACTTCATAATAATGATTTCATCAATTCACATCCGCATATAGTTGTCTCGAAACTTTATACGGATATGAATTACTATGAAAGGTAATTATGAGATTGCCTTTATTATTTTTTTCCCTAAAAACATTATACTTTGAATCTATTTTTGGTCAAAACATAGAATTTCTTATAATTTATCCATCTTCACGGACAAACTTTAGAATAATTGCTATTATAAGTTTAGGTGGTAAGGAAATGGTAATCCAGTTGTTATCAGCTTATTAGACGAGCAACCAGTACACTAACGTATTAATCTGCTAGATAGAAAAGCAAGAAGATAGATTATTCAATAGAAGACGTCACAGTGGGAAGCAAAGTTGTTTTCAATTTACGATGTTGTAGCATTTGGGGCAGTACTTTTGGTATTGTATATTATTATTGATTTTATTCGGCATAAGACGAGGAGAATTATACCGAGAATCATCTTCTATAGTTTCATTTTCTATATGCTAAACGTTGTACAACTCACAACTGGAGGTATCATAATCCCTCCTCAAAGAGATTTTTCACCAAGTATGCAGGTAGTACCATTTTATTTCGTTGAGGATTTATTCAGTATGTATCGTACAAATGGTCTGGATTGGTTCTTTTGGAACTCTCTTCGGTTAACATTTTTCAACTTCATTATGCTAATGCCTCTTGGTATTTATTTATCATTATTTAAACTAAAAGGCAGGTTTAAAGCATTTCTAGTTGTATTTCTTGTAAGTTTATCGATTGAAATAATGCAGCTTACTTTTGCTCACATGGGATTAGTTAGGGGGAGAGGACTAAGTATAAATCCAATCACGCTGCCCAATGTGTTTACAATTAGGTCATCAACTATTTGATTTTATCAAGCGTGTAATTAATGACCGTAGCGTATCGAAAACTTATCAGTAATCGGAAACCGATAACAACAAGGAGGAAGAAAAATTTGTTTGAACATAAGATTGATGAAGATGTATCTTTAAGATTGTTTACAGAAGATGATGCTGAAGAATTTTACCAGTTTACGATCCGTTCAAAAGCTTATTTAAGAGAGTGGCTTGGATGGCTTGATTATATCGAAAGTGCAGAAGATTCGGCAAATAATATTAAATCCAGGCTTAAAGGAATGGTAGAAAACGGTGGGTACCCTAAATCATTCGCTATTATCTACAAAGGCAAAATTGCAGGTACGATCGGGTTTAATGACATACATAAAACAAACAGAATTGGTGTTGTTGGTTATTGGCTTGGTGAGGAGTTTCAAGGGAAAGGTATCATGTCAAAAGCCTTTGAATCACTGATAAACTATGGGTTTAAAGAGCTAAATTTAAATCGCATTGAGGTTTCTGTAGCAGTAGAAAATGCAAAAAGCAGAGCACTCCCTGAACGGTTTGGATTTACAGAAGAAGGGACAATCAGACAAGCTGAATGGCTTTATGACCATTTTGTGGATCATGTTATATATGGGCTATTGGCTGACGAATGGCTCGGATGAAAAAATTCTTATTCAACAAACGGTTTCTGTTGGCCAGATCTGATCAAATTTAATAAGTTAATTTGCAGGCAAATAAGGTGACTGTTCGCGTTATTGCTGCTAGCTAATCCCCCCAAAAGTTATTGCCTTCTATGTCCAAAGCTTCTCCAGCCATTTCTTGGTCAAAATCCGTTTGAGCAATAACTTCTTGCCGTGTTATGGTAATCAATTTCTAACACCGCATCCTGAATACCTAAAAACTATTCCACACTGTTGAAAAGTATCATCAACAAAAAGATGCCCCCATATAAATTTACGGAGGCATCCTAATGGAATTGGTATTTTATATTTTAATATTCAAAAATCACCATATCCCAATACTTTAATTGTGGAAGATTAAACGTAACCTCGCCATCTTTCTGTTCAAAATCTAGTTCTACAGCTGCACCACCATTTACGTCTGGTGAAGCCATCCAAACTTTTGATATTTGCTCATCAGCATTTACTGTGATAGATAGATCTCGTTTCGTTTCTGGCTCCACCTGGGTTCCTTGGTTATCTTTCCATTCCATAGTAGTAGCATCAGTGAAATTAATAAAATGTACTATCTCTCGATTATCTTTTTGTTTTGCAAAACTCCAAATAGAACCTTTCTTGGCTTGACCGCTAATTGAAACTTTGTCAATTGAACTTACCGTTTTTTCAATTTCAACTGCTCCATCACGTAAAAGGTTTTGATAAGCGACAGAGAAATCATAGTAACTAATCAATTGTTCCTTTAATTCGTCTGTTATCTTTAGTGATTTATTGGGAAAATATTCTTTTGCAAGCATATTCTCACCAAGTTCAATATGAGCACCACCTGCAGCGAAAATAACAGCATCCGTCATTAATACACCAGGAGCATTAAACTCACCTTGAGAATCAGCAAGGTCATAGTTCATATAAGCAGCCAATACTGTATTTAGTTCTCCATTACTTAACCTATGGTTCTGATCAATCAATTCTTTTAACTGTCCATAATAAGGGTGTTCCCAAGACTCTGTATATAAAAATTCTACCGGTGATTGTGCAATCTGTGCTTGGCCATATTGAGATACAGCGTTTAATACTAAATCAACTTGTAGTGCTTCTTTAGCATTTTTCATGAAAGGGCCATATGTTGATGGAAGATTTACTTTTTCTCCATTCCAGTTCCAAACATCCCCTCGATACCCCAATTGGTCCACATGCCAACCATCAAAATCTAAATTATCAAAAACTTGCTTTTCTTGTTGGAAAATAAACTCTTGCCATCCTTGATTCGAAGGGTCAAACAGGAAGATGTCCGTTTTCCATTGTTCAGGAAGCGGATGGTAATCTTGTGACTGTCCGTTGCTATCTTTATAAAGACCCCATTCTTTTTCTACGCCTATTTCTTCAAATTTGCTGTTTCCACCAAACAATAAATTATAATTCATTGCTTTCATATTACTTTCATGCGCAAGTTCAATATACGATTCAACCGTTTCTTTAGATACCTGTCGATTCGCTATATCCTTCCATTCAGTAGCTACTTCACCATTGTCAATTTTTATTGGTTGATCATGTCTATCCTGCCAATCGTAAAATTGAATTCCATTAATATGATACCTTTTCAAATTGTCAATAACAGCACGCTGCTCTTCTTCGCCCATCGCATAAAAGTCCGCTAGATAACCATAACGAGGAAACTTACTCCAATCAGAAGACACATCTACGGCGATTGTTTTATAATCCAACTTATGATCGTCCTCTAACAAATCAACTTCGACCATAAACCCTTTAAAATCTTGTTCTCCTGGTGTCCACTCCCATGCAATGGTTTGTTCTCCATTTAATTTAATTGTTGTTTCTTCAATCAGCTTATCCAGGTGCATATACTTCACATGGATGCTCTTATTAGAAACGTCTTCTTGTAAAGTAAGCCCAAAGTTCACTGTATCACCAGGTTTATATGCAGCAAGATCAGTCGTTATTTGTCCTAGCAAATGCCCTTGTTTTTGCGCTTCACTGCTATTTTCTGGTTGCGACTCAGCTCCTGCAATTGCATTGGAATTTTCATTATTATGCTCTTTACTGTTATTAGTACAACCAGACAATACTAGCCCTCCAATAATCAAAGCTAAAAATAGTAACTTACATTTATATTTATACATGTTGAATCTCCCATTATAATTAGTAGAAAACTTGATGCTTCAGATTCATATGTTACTAGAAACTATGTGGGTATATTATGCTCACCTGCACATGCATGATATACAATTTTGCTATCTTTAAAAACTGATACCCGAGCTATAATCCAAAACAAGCAACATAATCATTTAATAGTACTATTTTATTAAATACACTCTGGCTTCATAAGGTTTTAACTTTATTGATGATACATCTTTCTTATCCTGATGTTCATAATTACCAATTAGCAGTTGAGCTGAATCATAATTGATATGTTCAGGTGTTACAAAATCTACAGTTTCTGCTGTAAAGTTACAGATTACTAACAGTCTTTCATCACCTAAAGTACGAGTATACGCATAAATCTTCTCATCATCCGCTAATAAGAGATCATAGTTACCATAGACAATTATGTCATGTTCTTTTCTTAATTGAATTAGCTTTTTATAATAATGAAAAATAGAATCTTCATTTTCTACTGCTTCTTTAGCGTTGATTGTTTTGTAATTTGGGTTCACCTTCAACCATGGTGTTCCTGTTGTGAATCCTGCATTTTTACTATCATCCCACTGAACCGGAGTACGAGCGTTGTCACGGCCTTTCACATATATTGCTTCCATTACTTTTTGATGATCATCTCCGCCTTCGATTACTTTTTCACGGTACATATTTTGAATCTCAATGTCGTTATATTCTTCAATCGACTCGAATTGAACATTCGTCATCCCGAGCTCTTCCCCTTGATAAATGTAAGGCGTTCCTTGCATCATATGAAGAAATGTCCCTAGCATCTTTGCTGATTGATCATGATATTCCTTATCATTCCCAAAACGTGACACCATTCTCGGCTGATCATGGTTGTTTAGATACAAGCTATTCCAGCCTTCTCCTTCCAATTCCTTTTGCCACTTTGTCATAACTTCTTTCAGGTCTGCAAGCTTCCAAGGTTTTACATCCCATTTTCCACCTGGACCTGAATCAATATCCATATGTTCAAACGTAAATATCATATTTAATTCTGTATCATCATAATTAGCGTATTTTTTTGCATCTTCTGTTGATGCACCAGGACTCTCACCTACGGTCATCATGTCATACTTGGATAGTACTTCACGATTCATTTCCTGCAGGTATTCATGTACGCGAGGGCCATTCATGAAGAAATCGCCACCCCAGTCATACCTTTTTCCTCCTGGAGCACTTGGAAGTCCATCCGCTTTTGAGATCAAATTAATCACATCCATACGGAAGCCATCAACACCTTTATCTAACCACCATTTCATCATGTCATAAACTTCTTGTCTTAATTTCGGGTTTTCCCAATTAAGATCAGGCTGCTTTTTACTGAATAAGTGAAGGAAATACTCATCTGTTGCCTTATCATATTGCCAAGCCGATCCACCGAAGAAAGATGTCCAGTTATTCGGTTCTTGATTATCATTACCTTTGCGCCAAATATAATAATCTCTGTATGGGTTATCTTTTGATTTTCTTGATTCCACAAACCAGTTGTGCTCATCAGAAGAGTGGTTTACTACGAGATCCATCATTAGCTTCATTTCACGCTGATGCAGTCCTTCGAGCAACTCTTCCAAATCTTCCATCGTTCCAAAGTCATCCATGACCGCTTGATAATCACTAATATCATAACCGTTATCATCATTTGGTGACTTGTACACAGGAGATAACCAGATAACATCAACACCTAAGTTTTGCAAGTAATCAAGTTTAGATGTAATCCCCTTCAAATCACCAATTCCGTCTCCATTGCTGTCTTTAAAGCTTCTTGGGTATACTTGATATACAACACTTTCTTTCCACCATTTTTTCTCCATTTTTATCTTCCTTTCTCTTTTTGCAATATTTCATCCATTTCTTTTGCGGCTTTTGAAAGACCAAGTTCGACGCTGATTTTCTCAGTCAATATTTGTTTTAAATAATTAATATAGATTTCTTGAATTTGACTCCACTCTGCAAGAGGAGGACGTGGCATGGCTTCATCCATACCTGCCACATAAGCCTCATAATAAGGGTATTTTTCATGAAATAGAGATAAATCAACATTCTTATTGGATGGTATTAACCCTGTATTCGCCAGATAAGTTTGCGGTGTAATGCTTGTCATCCAGTTTACAAAAGTCCATGATGCTTCCAGGTGCTCCGTACCTTTTGTGATTACTAAGCTTTCGCCACCCAATACGGCCCTTTTACCATCTGTTATTGGGAAAGGCGATGACATTGTCAGTTCATTGATAAAGTTAATTTTTTCTAACGTGTTTACACTGTAGAACCATGGACCTTCGTCAATCATGAAATAGGTTTTATCCAGCACACCTTCCCAAGTGTTCGGATTGTCGAAAAGATTCGGGGTGAAATTCCCATTTTTATAAAGACTTAAGAACTTTTTTACAGCCTTTATACTTGCATCACTATCCAAATATCCACTAGCTCTAGTATTCGTTGGGTCAAGCAGTACGCCACCTAGCCCGTTGAAATAATGGTAAGTTTCCCATGGACTTAGATCATCTACTCCAATAACAAAATCGTTTTTTACAACTATATCGATCAGTTCTTCCATCGTTTCTGGAAGTTCCTTTATATTCGCTGTTTCAAGCAGCTTTTTATTATAAAGTGCTACTTTCGTATTCGTGTTCAAAGGAACACCATAGTACTTTCCTTGATAAAGGTTGGCTTGTAGAGGACCATCATATAAATTGTCCTTAATGTTATTAAATTCATTAAGGCTACTGACTGGATACAATAAATCTAGTTGAGCGAATTTAGGTAGCCAGGCAATATCCATACGAACAACATCGGGCGGGTTGTTCGTTGATGCCCTTGCAATTATTGCTGACCTTAACTCCTCGTTATACGCCTGACGAACTGGTGTCACCTCAATCGATGAAAACTCTTTCTCAAAGGCAGGAATAATATAATTATTAAATATATTCGTTTCTTCTTCACTAAACGTATGCCAGATGATAACTTCTTCTTTCACATCCGGATTATCCGATAACCTCATTGGCTTTCCGTCAATAATGGACTGATCCTTACAACTTGTTATTGAAAAGAGAGAAAACACCAACAAAATTAATATACCTAATCTTACATGTCCCATATTATCCCTACCTATTTTTGATATTCCGTTCGATAATCAACTGGCGTGTATCCTGTTACTTTTTTGAACAACTTGCTAAAATATTTCACGTCATTAAAGCCAGATTCTCTCGCAACTTCATATACTTTTAACGATGTACGAGCCAATAACTCTTCAGCTTTTTTTATTCGAAGGTCGATGACATAATCAATAAAGTTCACATCACTAAAACGTTTAAACAAAATACTAAAGTAATTTCGACTTATATGAATGTGATCAGCAACCATTTGTAAAGTAAGTGCTTGCGTGTACTTCTGATGAATATACTCCATAGCTTGATCCATCAAATCATTATCCACATATGGTTTATTATTCTGATTAACAATTAACTGTTCACAATCCGCAATATGAACTAATAGTGAGGAATATAACCTCTCAAGTGTTTCTGTTTTTTTAAGGTCAGTGCATTTATCTAGCACTAAAGACGGCTCCAGTTTATTGTAGAACAAGTTAGATAAGATATCTGTTGCTTCCTGCTGAATATGAGCGGGTTCCATCATTTCCTGCTTCCACTGCTCATACCTTGCTTTAATAAACTCTTTTACTTTTTTCTGATCATACGGAATTAAAAATTGTTTTAACTGTTTTGCATCTAACCGTTTAAAGCTTCGCTCATTATCCGATTCATATTTAAAAATGTTTTGTTCCGGATGGAAAAATCGCTTCTTAAATGCTGTCAGACATAGTTGATAACCCTTTGTTATTTCATTTAACTGAGAAATGAAAGTATAACTGAAAGAAATATTTAAATTCACTTCCTTCATTACATGTTTTTCCAGCCGGCCAATCTCCTTCTCGATATCCTCAACGGACTTTAATAAAAAGAGAATTTCCGTTTCACCAATAATTAAGCAAACACCTTCCGCATATCCTTTATAAAATCGTTCTTGAATCTCCTCTAGAACAAAGTTTTTATACAGGCCACCAAAGTCTTCTTCTGCTTCCTCGACATCAATGACCTTGGCATAGATTACTGTAAAGGAGCCTGACATCCAACTATCTATCAGTTCTAAGTCCTCTGTACCGTGGAGAATAACCTTTTTTAATTTTTGTTCTAAGTTTTTTCTGTTTAGTGCATCCTCTGTTTGATCAAAAAGTGATAATTTTGTATGAATATCTTTCTCTTCATTTATTTTCTTTACACACTTTCTAATTAATTGCAAAAATTCTTCAGGCTCTAATGTCGGCTTCAACACGTAGTCCATTGCCCCGTGGCGCAAGCCCTCTTGAACATATTGAAAATCATTGTAACTGCTAACTATTATAACCTTTAAATTCGGAAGCCTTTCTAAGGCCTTCTTCATTAATGTTATTCCATCCATAATTGGCATTTTGATATCTGTGATTAAAATATCTATATGGTTTTCTTCGATAACTTTTAAAGCTTCCTCGCCGTTTGGATAATCACCTAATAAATGCAAACCTTCTTCATCCCAATTTACGGAGGCTTTTAAACCAAATCTTATGACAGGCTCATCATCAACAATGATCACATTACTCATGGTCCCACCTCTGTTTTTTTGGTATCAAAATAATCTTTACCATTGTTCCACCAGCGTTACTGTAAATATTAACCGTGGAGTCTGGAGAATAATAAAGGTCGATTGACTCAAACACATGTAATAACCCTATTCCCACTATAGATTTATCCTGTTTTGACTCTGTTATGATTTGCTCAATTCGTTCTTCTTTCATTCCAATTCCATTATCATAAACCGACAACTCTATACCCTCTGCTAATTGTCGTCCATATATTTCAATCTTACCTGTGTTGGCTGTTGGAACTATTCCATGAAAAATCGCATTCTCAACTATTGGCTGCAGTAACATTTGCGGGATTTTATAATCTGCAACACCAGCATCTATTTTCACATTTAGATGAAAAGATTGTTCATAGCGTATTTCTAATAGCTCAATGAACTTTTTCACAAAATCAATTTCTTCATCAACTGTTACAAATGTTCCTTTTTTACCCATGTTGGCTTCAAGTAAACGGCTTAATGCAACTAATGCTGAGTTTGCACGGTCATATTGGTTAAATTTAACGAGCCATCGAATTGTACTCAGAGAATTAAACAGAAAGTGCGGATTAATACGATGCTTAACTGCACGCAAATCTGCATCTCTTTTTTGTATTTGTTCTTTTTTAACTTGATCCATTAACTGCTCTACTTGCTGCGTCATAACATTAAATTGATTACTCATCATGCCAATTTCATCTGAAGTATCGACACTTGTTCGTGCTTTAAAATTACCTTCCCCCACAAGCTTCATCTGGTTAGTCAGCACTTTAATTGGCTTGGTTACTCGTGTTGCGACAACAAATCCGATGATTATTACTATCGCAGCGAGTATTGTAGAAGTGAAAACCGATGTTCTTTGAATTTTTGATAACTCACCAGTAATTTCATCAACCGGAACTACTCCTATAATCGTCCACCCATTTGTAAGCGGTTGTTTTACTCCATAGTGCTTAATCCCTTTTTCCTCGTATTCGAATTCCAATGCGTCACTATTTAATACGTATTGAGACAATGCAGGATTAGAGATGGTTTTGTTGATATTTTCAATTACAGGGTCAATCATAATTTCACCTTGATTATTTACAACAAAAAACCTTCCTGTTTTCCCAAGTGTAATAGTTTTTATTTTTTCAAGGATAGCATTTCCATCAAGATATACTTGGATATAGGAAAGGTCACTTAAATCATCGAAATCCTGCATGGTTCTAGTTATTGGCAATACGTACTCTGTTGCCTCACCCGCTCCACTAAAGCGCTCAAATTGAAGCCCTTCCCAAACTAATTTGCCATCTTGTTCTTTAGCTCCAGCTACCCAACTTAAATTTTCAAACTTGTATTGAGAAAGCTTATGTTCAGAAAAAGTTCCGCTTCCCCAGCTCTTACCACTTTCTCTTAAAATGTATATATAACGCACAAAAGAGTTGGAATATACTGTGGAATTTAATAAGGAGGTTATATAGTCATTATTTTGTTCTCTGGATGCATAAGATGCTTCTCCTTCTATGTCCTGCTCAACAATGTCCTGAATCGTTTCGTTACTGTATACAAGATTTGAAGTGTCACTACCAACCGAAAATATATAAGAAAGGGAATCTGCTGCTTGTCTTGCAATTTGCAGCGATGATTCTCTTACATTTTCTTTAATCACGTTCGATGATGAAACATAATAAAAAATACTATTAAAAATACTCGGGATTAAACTGACAATTAAAATAACTAATACAATTTTGGTAGCAAATCGATTACCTAATAGTTTTTTCATTGTTGTTTAATCCCCTTTTATACACTGTATTACAGCTCTTTCTTTTTAAAATTCCATCTTATTATTTGTACTCTATTACAACCATATTCCAATATTTTAATGATGGTAAGTTAAATGATACACTATTTCCTTCTTGCTCGAAGTCGAGTGCAACGCTTGAGCCATTGTAACCATCTGGAGTTGCCATCCATACGTTAGCAACTTCTTTGTCAGTTGACATAGTAACTGAAATGTTTTCCAACAACTCTGGTTCAGGTTGTGTTCCGTTCGTATCTTTCCACTCCATTGAATTCACATCTGAATAGTTTAAAAAGTGTAAAATCTCTTTATTATCTTTTTGCTTTGCGAAATACCATACCGCACCTTGCTGCGCTTCATTTGTAAAGGTTACCATACTGTCCGATGTTACTTCTTTTTCTATTTCTACTGCACCATCACGAAGTAAGTTTTGGTAAGCAACCATAAAATCATAATAACGAATCAACTCCGCACGAAGCTCATCTGTAATCTCTAATGTTTTATGAGGGAAATATTCTTTAGAAAGCATATTTTCACCTAATTCTAAGTGTGCGCCTCCTGCAGCAAAGATCGTTGCATTCGTATATAAAATACCTGGTGTATTAAAATACCCTCTTGAATCAGATAAATCATAGTTCATATATGCAGCGAGTACAGTATTTAGCTCGCCATTACTGTATTCCCAGTTATTATCAATCACATGTTTTAAATCTTGATACAAAGGTTCATCCCATGATTCTGTATATAAAAACTCTACAGGAGATTTTGCAATTTCCTGTTGACCATACTGTGACACAGCATTAAGGACTAGGTCAACATCTAGTGTTTCTTTTGCATTTTCTAAGAATGGACGATATGTTTGAGCCAGATTAATAGGTGTACCGTTAGCCGTCCATAAAGGCGAACGATCTCCTAATTGGTCTACATGCCAACCATCGAACCCTAACTTATCAAATACTTCTTTTTGTGATTCAAAAATTGCCTCTTGCCAATTCGCGTTTCCTGGGTTAAACAATTGAATGTCATAAGCCCATAAAGTCGGAAGGGGATGGACATCTTGTTGATTTCCATTTTGATCCTTGAATAAGCCCCACTCTTTTTTGATTCCATACTGTTCATAATCCTCACTTGCGCCAAACAATAAATTGTAATTCATAGCTTTCATGTTTTTTTCATGCGCAAGATTAATATAATTTTGCACTGTATCTCGATATACAATACGATTAGCAATATCTTTCCACTCTGAAGCTACTTCACCATTTTCAGTTTTCACTGGTTTTTCATGATACCATTGCCAGTCATAAAACTGAATTCCATTGATGTGGAAACGATTTAAATTATCGATAACAGCTTTTTGTTCGGCCTCATCTTGCACATAATAATCAGCTAAATAACCGTACCTAGGGAATTTCCCCCAATCTGATGACACGTCGACACCTATGTTCAAATGGTCAACTACTTCATTCGATTTTACTAGAAATACCTCAGCCAAATAGCCTGTAAAATCATCTTCTCCAGGTGTCCATTTCCATGTAATTTCATTTTGATTTTTGAGTTCCACATTTTGTTCAGCTACTACTTCGTTTAAATGCTTGTACTGTACAAATACTTTCCCTTTTACTTCTTCTGTTAGAGAAAGCGTAAAATTCACTGTGTCTCCAGGTTCGTATTTTGCTAAATCAGTTGTAACTTCACCTAGCCACTTACCCTGTTCAATAGTATCCGCCGTAACTGATAACTCTACGTCTTCGGCTTCTGTACAACCAACTAGTAGAAAAAATACAAATAGCGATCCAATTATGAATATATGTTGCCTGATATTTTTCATCTCCTTGCTCCTTCTCTTTTATTTCTATCCTTTTAATGCTCCGTCTGATCCACCACTTTGAACAAAACGTTTCTGGAATATAATATAAATTACAACAACTGGTAGAATTGCAATTAGTGATGCCGCAAATACTAATGCCCAGTTACTAGCGTGTTGTCCTTGGAACATCATCAACTGTATCGGAAGCGTACGTAATGCTTCCTCTTTTATTATTGTTAATGCTACAAAGTATTCATCCCATGTCCCCTGGAACGAAAAAATCGCCATTGTAGCAAGTGCTGGTTTGGAGAGTGGTAAATAAATATGCCAAAAAATTCTCCAGTTTCCACCACCATCAATGATTACTGATTCTTCTAAATCTTTTGGCACAGTTTCAAAGAATCCACGTAAGAAAAAGGTTGAACCTACAACCCCTCCACCGATATAAATTAACCACAGACCCAGATAGGTATTGACCAAACCAAGATTTTGAATAACGGTAAACTGTGGAACAATCGCTAATACGAGTGGAATCATCATCGTAAACAAAAACGCTCTAAATAAAAATTCTTTCCCCGGAAATTCAAAGCGAACAAAAGCATATGCTGTCAAAGATCCAAGAAATAAACCACCTACCATAGCTACACCGGCAACAAGGACACTATTTAAGAAGTATCGGTAAAAGTGATACTCGTTCCATACCAGGTCATAATTTTCTAAGTTAGGTGTTACAGAGAATACCTCGCCTGGTTTCGGTAGTACATATGCACTCGTAAAAAATGTAGTTAGAATCATATAAATAAACGGAAAGATAAAGATGACTACTCCTAAAATCAAGATGGCGTAAACAACTATTTTCCAAAAAATATCTGACTTTTTATTCATTTGTCTCCCTCCTTTTTAACTGAATTTTAATAAAATCTCTGCTTTCCAATCTTCTTCTGTTGCGACCATGTTAAGGCAAATATTGCAAGCCCCATCATCACACCTAATGCAGATGAATAGCCAAAATTAAAGTTATCAAATGCTTGCGTATAAATCATACTTTGTAGCACTTCCGTTTGATTCATCGGTCCACCGCCAGTTACGAAGTATACTTGCGGGAAGATATTAAATGCACCCATAACCAACTGAATAATTACGAAAATGGAAATAGGTGTTACCATTGGGATGGTGATGTGGCGGAATAACTGTATGCCTGTTGCCCCATCAATCTCAGCCGCTTCATACAAAGACTTTGGTATACCTTGTAATGCGGCCAAGTAAATTATCACTGCCCAACCGACTGTTTTCCAAATGTGCAACGTCCAGATCACAAACATGGCCGTCCATTGATTACCTAACCAGTTTATCGGCTCTTCAATGACACCTAGCTTTGAGAATAGTAAATAGTTAATGAAACCAGCATCACCTGATGCAAATAAATAACGAAACAAGAACGCTACTACAATCCATGAAGTAATAATCGGTACATAATACAAAGTTCGGAATGTAATCTTAAACTTGATGAATTTTAAATTAATTAACACTGCGAAAAATAAACCTAAAAACCAATTAATTGGCACCGTAACAATTGTATTTAAAATGGTATTTCGCACCGCATATCTGAACTGTTCTTCTTCAAACGCCTTCA
This sequence comes from Radiobacillus sp. PE A8.2, assembly GCF_045635475.1. Classification (NCBI taxonomy): domain Bacteria; kingdom Bacillati; phylum Bacillota; class Bacilli; order Caryophanales; family Bacillaceae; genus Radiobacillus; species Radiobacillus sp. PE A8.2. The sequence continues at coordinate 56,626 of NZ_JBJGXI010000028.1, forward strand.
AATAGTTTTCAAACCCAACCCAAGGACTCTCTGCTCCCGGCATAATGTTGTAGTCTTGAAAACTCATTATTACACCTTTAAATAAAGGATATATAACGAATATACCAGTTCCAATCAAACCTAATATTAAGAATGGAAATACCTCTTTCCATTGCTTCAATCCTTTTTTAAAACCGACTTTATCTTTTCTGACTTTCGGCTTTTTTTCTTTTGAGTGATTACTAGGTTTACTCATGCGCTTCACTCCTTTGACTTTAGTGGTCATTAGTAGGAAAGAACACTCCCGATAGTTGTGAAGTGTTCTTTCCTCTTTTAGCTGTAAGGATTTTAATTAATCTTGTAATATTTCGTCGGCTTCTTGAGCTGCAATATCTAAAGCTTCTTGCACACCTAGTTCACCACGGAATATTTTTTCAATATTTAACGAGATAGTCCGGTCAATCTCTGACCAACCTGGTAAAGATGGTCGTGGTAAAGCAGTTTCCAACTGATTTACAAATTCCTGTGCATAAGGTAGCTCTAAGAATTGTTCATCTTGAGCAGCAATTGTATTGGTTGGAATTAGACCAGTACCTCTAGCCATAATTTCCTGTGCTTTTTCACCAGTCATCCATTTAGCGAATTCCCAAGCACCTTCTTGGTTCTCTGCACCATTGAAAATTACTAAGTTTTCTCCCCCAATTACAGAGTGACTTCCGCCTTCTCCTTCAGGAATTGTACTCCATACTGTGTAATCAAGTGGATTCGGTTTACTTGCATCATTTGCTAAAATACTGAAATACCAAGGGCCATCATCAATTGCAAGGTACTCACCCGTCTCAATACCTTCCCAAGTTCCTGGTCTGCCGCCTAAAAGAGTTTCACTTATTAGACCTTCTTCGTACCAAGTGTATAAAGTTTCTATCGCTTTTACACTTTCTGCACTATTTAAGTAACCATCAAACTGAGTGATTTCATCGTCCGTTAACTTTCCACCTAAGCTCCAAAAGTATGGAAGGTAGTCCCAAGTCTTACCAACACCCATTACATTGATCGCGCCTTTAACACCATTATTCACTGCAGCACTTGCCGCTTCTTCAAGCTCTTCCATCGTCTTTGGAGGCTCAGTAAAACCAGCTGCTTCTAAAACAGATTTGTTATAAACTGAAATTTTTGTGTTTGTGTTAATTGGTACGCCGTAATACGAGCCATCATAGAAGTTTGTCGCCATCGGTGATTCAAATAGATTTGCTTTTACTTCTTCAAAACCTTCCATTGCACCTACATCAGCTAAAGCTCCTAATGCTGCAAATTCAGGAGTCCAAATAATGTCCATTCTCATTAAATCTGGTGCTACCCCACCTGATACTGCTGCTATTACTTGTTGTTTTAAACCTTCTAATGGCTGACGAGTCAGCTTTAATTCATATTGAGGAAATTCTTCTTCAAAAGCCGGCTTAATTTCTTCAAATAATACTTTTTCCTCTTGTTCACCGTATGTGTGCCAATAATCAATTACCGTTTTTTCTGCATTACCTTCGCCGCCATTACTATTTTCGCCATCATTTGATGAGTCACCGCCATTAGCTGTGTCTCCTCCATCTGATGAACAACCAATAGTTATAAATACAAGACTTAATACTATTGCAAATAAAAACATTAATTTTGATTTTTTCATTTCTTTTCCCCCTAAGCTGTAAGATACCTTAATTATGCCGAAAACAGCTCCAAGCAGAAACCGTTTACATTATGAGGTTGGTGTATAATATTTGACTGTTTCTTCATCATTTTTCCAAAACAAAAAAAAGTGCATTATATCTCTCTAATTCACGAGAAATAATGCACCTTTTCATTTGCTGAACTTATTGATAAATTGAAATTCGAAAATGATTGTCCAATACGAGTGCACAAGCACCAATCAACCAGACATCATCACCTAAATCAGATATGTGAACATTTAACTGTTTGTTATGGCGAGAAAAAAAGTTATACTCGAGCTCTTTTTTAATACCTTTCATTACAAAAGGCATCCCTTTAATACCTTCTCCACCGATAATAATGGCTTCCGGATTAAGCAAGTTTACAATACTTTTTAGTCCAATCCCTAAGTTTTGGCCTTGTTTAGTAAGAATTTGTTGAATTTCTTCGTTTTCCCGTTGAGCTAATCGATATATTTCATCTAACGTTATATCATTTAAAGTATCCATCCACTTGATCAGACCAAGCTTTGCTAAACTGCGCACTTCTTGTATTAAGTACTCATCTGAAGCATACATTTCCAGGCAACCCCGTTGCCCACAATAGCATAGTGTTCCTTCACGTTGAATGACGATATGACCAAATTCACCTGCTCCGCCAAAGGAACCACGGTACAAGTTTTTTTCGACTACAATTCCTGTTCCTATCCCCACACCAAACGTCACACCTATAAAATGGTTATATTCCTTCCACTTTCCTGACCACATGTGTGCTAGAGTAAACACGTTTGCATCATTATCAACAAAGACCGAAACATTGAAAATATCCTCTAGAGGTCCAAAATCATAATTTTCCCAATTTAAAATTGGAGAATACTCTAATCTGTTTTGCGAACGGTCTACTAATCCTGAAATCGCAATTCCAATTCCATATAATGTTGTACCTTTATCTACATTTAATTGTATTCTGTTTATTTCGTTCGTAATTAATTTCAAAAGTTGTTCATTAGTCGCATGTTGATCCAAAGAAGCAGAACTTCTATGCAATATATGTGAATTTAAATCTGTAAGAGCAAATATTATTTTTGCTGGTTCTACTTTAATTCCAATAACTGCCCCTGCTTTTTCGTTAAATTTCAGAAATACGGGCTTTCGTCCACCATTAGAAAAACCCGAACCTACTTCACTTACTAAATCATCACTGATTAACCCTTCTACAATGTTTGTGATAGTAGAAAGTCCTAAATCGGTATTTTTAGCTAGATCGGTACGAGAAATAGGGCCATTTAAACGCACTTGTTCAATAACTAAAGAGCGGTTAATATCTTTTATCAATGCTTTATTCCCTTTACGTAACCTCGTTTTCATGTGTGCCACCTACATCTCTTGTAGATTCCGATAATACAAAACTCAAATTATTCTGTCACACTCTTTCTTTCCTATGACAATACTCAAATTTTACCATAACAACACACACTTTAGTATATAAAGAGCTACTTTGTTGTCATTAAGATCCATGGTAAAAAAGGCACCCGACCGTATGAAGTCGAATGCCTTTTTGGTTTAATTCTATTTATAGTTTTGATAGGTCGAGAAGATAACAATTCGACGCAAAATTACCCTAGTATTCTATTTCTAGATACCGTTAATAGAACTAAGCCACCAAGTGCCAGAATTGCAACAAACACATATGGCATGATTCCAGTGTCTCCTGTTTGTGGATTCACCTCGCCATTGCTAGAAGATACTTTTATATAATCGAGCTGTACATAACCTTCTCCTCTAACTACCTTAAGCGTATTATCCCCTTCTTCTAAGTCTACATAGAAGGATGTTTTATCGAATACGCCCCAGTCTCCTGTTGAAGGAGTTGCAATCTCTTTCTTGTTACCATTAACAAATACTACTAATGTAGCATTATCCATTAAGGTTGCATAAGATACTTCTATTTTATACTCTCCTGCTTTTGATACATTTACGTCAAATTCCACACTATCTGTGTCAGGATTATCAAAACCACTAACATACTTTCCACCTGATGCACCTTCACTTGTTGTTACGGAAGCATTTCCAACAAGTCTAGCCTCTTCAGCTTCATATGTTACTTCATTTGAAGTACTGCTGTCTCCGCTGTTACTTCCGTTACCTCCGTTGTTGCCTTGTGTAGGCTGCTTTTCGGTAACTTCAAATACACCATAAATACTGAAGTGCGTTACTTTTGCAACTACTTCTCCTGTTTGTTCATTGTAGGAAATTGGTGCAATCTCGGTTTGCTTGTTTCCATTTTCATCAATGTAGAAGACTTTTAAATCATCCCAATTGTCTACCTTTGATGGATCAACAGTAAACGTTAGTGTTATTGGATTATTTGCAAAATTGCTTGTTGCGGACAAATTAAAGTCATATAAGTTACTTAGAGCATCACTATTTTTAGCAGTAATAGTTTTAGACACATCACCAAAGTTAAGTGTAACGTCAGAACCTGTTTTCAGAATATCAACTGGAATCTTAACTTTCACTCCACCAAATGATAGTTCTACAGAATAACCTGATTCTAAACTAGCAAGTAATTCTTTTGTAAGTTTAATTGTATCCAAAGTAAGCTGATATGAATATACCTTTGTAGAAGCATTTTTAGCTAAGTCATCTACATCATTGACGATTTCAGTTACTGTATCACTATTATCATCTGTTGGTGTAACTTGAATATAATCTAATTGTACATAGCCGGAACCTTTTACAAATTTTATTTTGTTCTCACCAGCTTGAAGATCTATATTAACAGTAACAGTTTCAAACATGCCCCAATCAGAAGTTGATGGAGTTGGTATTTCTTTCTCTGTACCATTAATAAATAGCTTAACAGTAGCATCGTCCATTAAAGTAGCATAAGATAAATTCATTTGATATGTTCCAGCAGACGATGCATTTACATTAAATTCAACACTGTCTGTTGCTGGATTATCATAACCACTTACATATTTACCACCTGAAGCATTTTCTCCGTTACTAACAGATGCCGCACCATTGAGCGTTGCATCTTCTGCCTCATAAATAGAATCATCCTTAGTTTCTTCACCATCTCCACCAGTCTGATCCTCATCTGGAGTTTCTTCGTCATTTGAATCATCGGTAGATGGAGTAACCTTCACATAATCTAACTGAACGTAACCAGAACCTTTTACAAACTTCAACGTATTGGTACCTTCATCTAAATCAATCGTAAAAGTTTTTGTATCAAAAGTTCCCCAAGCCTCAGTTGGTGGTGTTGATATTTCTTTTTGCGTACCGTTAACAAATAAATTCACAGAAGCATTATCCATAATTGTCGAATACGAAAGTTCTATTTGATATGTTCCACCTGCTGGTGTCTCTATATTGAATTCAACACTATCAGTTGCTGGATTGTCATAACCACTTACGTATTTACCACCGGATGCATCATTACTTCCTTCGACTTTTGCCGCTCCATTAAGTGTTGCATCTTCTGCTTCATAAACTGAATCATCTGTTGAACCGTCGTCTGTTGTTCCATCGTCTGTTGAATCGTCGTCCGTTGTTCCTTCATCCGTTGTTCCATCGTCTGTTGAACCGTCGTCCGTTGATCCTTCATCCGTTGTTCCATCGTCTGTTGAACCGTCGTCCGTTGATCCTTCATCTGTTGTTCCGTCGTCTGTTGAACCGTCGTCCGTTGATCCTTCATCTGTTGTTCCGTCGTCTGTTGAACCGTCGTCCGTTGATCCTTCATCCGATGTAGCTTGTTTCAATGCTACTTCGATGTAGTCTAGTTGTACATATCCTGTACCTCTTACGAACTTAATTGTATTGTCACCTGCGTTAAGGTCAACAGTAAATATTTCCCTTTCAAAGTTGCCCCAATCTGCTGTTTTTGGTACAGGTAGTTGTGTTTCACTGCCGTTAACAAATAGCGTTAAAGTTGAGTTATCCATCGGCGTCGCATAGGATAGCTCTATCTCGTATGTTCCAGCAGTCACAGCATTTACGTTAAATTCTACACTATCATTTTCTGGATCATTATAATCACTTACATATTGTCCACCTGATGCATCATCACTTGAATTTACAGTACCTGCTCCTACAATCGTTGCACCTTCTGCTTCATAAATAGTTCCATCAAGGGATACATGAATGTAATCTAATTGGACATAACCAGACCCTCTTACAATTTTAATCGTGTTGTCTCCTTTTTGAAGGGTAACATTGAACATAGTAGTTTCAAAGTTTCCCCAATCCGGTGTATTATTAAGAGGTAGTTCTGTTTCTGCTCCGTTAACAAATAGTTTTACTGTTGCATCATCCATTGGCGTTGCATAGGATAATTCAACGTCATAAGTTCCTGCACTTTCTACATTTACGTTAAATTCCACACTATCATTTTCTGGATCATTATAATCGCTTACATATTGTCCACCCGATGCATCATCACTTGAATTAACAGTGCCTGCTCCTACGATTGTTGCATTTTCTGCCTCGTGAAGTGTATCTGCAAATGCAGAAGTTGATAGAGAAAATACTAACATTATACTAAAAGCAATCGATATCAGTTTCTTCTTCAAATCGGCCCCTCCTTTTACTTAGTTCACTGATTGAAATAATTTCTACCAAAAAGTACTATTTACTCATTTGTTTAGTCGTTAAGTAATTTCGCATGGATCACCATTCGAGCATTATCAAAATCATAATCACAAGTTGATAATGTTAAAATGTTATCCTCACTAGTTACTTCAACTCCTGTGTCAAACAAAGATTTTTGTTGAGTTGTATCTATAAAATTCCGGAAGTTTTCTTCCGTATTAAAATCATTTTCAATATAATCGAATTGAACATCAGAAACATAAACAGAAAATATTTCCCAACGTAATTCTTCGTAAATCGTATTAAAGACTATTATTGGATTTTTTTGCAAAAAATCATTGTTCTTATATTTAATTAAATCGGAAAACATCGTATCATTCTTCATATGATGGCCATAAATCACTGTGTTTTGGTCGAATAGATGGATAGAATTGTGGTAATCCATAAATATTGATCCTGCTTTACTTTCTTGCTTTTTAAAATTGTTGTTCAGATAAAATTCATTATCAATTCCTTGAACAACTGGGTAATCAATATGCGTATTTGCAATGCGGATCCATCCCACTGTGTCTGGATTCATTTCCAACATTCCTTTAAAAATCGGTAGTACTTCTTTTTTTTCTATTGATTCATCTTCATCATTTTCTTCCTCATCATTTAGACTACTTGAATGCGGATTACTTTCATGAAATTGTTCTTGAAGATCCTCATATGTTTCCTGATCTTTCATACTTGCCATCACATACTTCCCAACCACAAAAGTAGAAAGAAGAAAAATAGTAGCACAAATCACTATAGAAGCTCGATATAATATTAGTTTTGAATTACTTTTCGATCTATCCATTTTTATTATTTTTTTAAAATGGCTCAATACTTTTTTCATTATTATCCCTCTTCAAATTAATCACTTGTAGCTAACTGATGAAAACAGTTTGATCCTATCAGTATTTAGTTAATGCAGTTCCCAAGTGGAACTGCATTAACTTTTAAAGTTATTATTATTTAAGAATTTTCTTTCTAGAAGCTACTAACACGATACCACCAACAAGAGCAACTGCCGCAAAAACCATATATAGTGCTGTGCCCTCATCACCAGTCTGTGGATTTTCTGGTCCATTACCATCACTTAGTACTTTGATGTAGTCTAATTGTACATAATCAGTAGACTGTTTAAATGTTATTGTATTTTCGCCCTCTTCAAGATCAAGCGTCATTGTAGTTGTACCAAATCCGTTATCTGCCCAACCACCTGTAGATGGAGTTGTCACAACGTTTCCATTTACAGATACTGAAGCATTATCCATTGCAGTTGCATAACCTAACTCTACTTCATAAGATTTTGCTTCAGATACCGTTACAGTAAACTCAACAGCATCAGATGATGGATCGTCAAAACCTAATACATATTCTCCACCAGAAGCTGTTTCAGCCGCATCTGATTTTGTTGCTCCTACTAGGTTAGCATCTTCTGCCTGGTATGTTGTGTCCGCAAACGCTACAGTTGCAAAAGATAGAACCATTACAATAGCTAATACACTTGAAAATAACTTTTTCATTTTTATTCCTCCTAAATAATTTATATTGAATACGGTCATAGACACCTTCCACATAACCATAACATTGCCTTCGCGTTCCCCGTTTACAATGAATGTCACTATTCACTTTCATCGCAACATTAGTTAATAATTTCACCAAAACATGCCTCTATTGCCGAGACAATCCAGTTTGATCCCTGACACTTATTTCATTCAACGAATTAAGTGGGGATGTTACTGTCAAACTAGAGGGGACCGAAAGTTCAGAATCAGATCAGCGAAAAATGTAACCCCTTTCATCGAAAGAATATCACATATCTAATTAAAATCAATAAAGTTTATGACCCTTAGAGATATATTCCACCTTTTAATGGTTATTCCTTAAAAAAACACACCATGCATTTGAATATAAAGCTAATTCCACTTTGGGTCACGCTTATATAACGATGATTAATTTTTCGGTAAAGCTTTTAGATCCTCATTTGTTGCTGGGTATAATCGAACAGCCTGTCCACCGCCACGAACTAAAGATGCTATTAAAGTGTCTTCCGCATCAACAATTACTCGATCCACACTAACTTCAGTCGGATTAGAATACAAATCGGCATTCGGACCATCACTATAGACTTCTGCAACATACTTTTGGTCTTTGTTTAAAAAATCCAGCAAAATATCTAATTCTCTAGCATTTTCATCGGTTGTACTTCCTATATACCATTCCTCACCACTACGTCGAACAACAGTAATATAGTCGCCGATTTTCGCGTTAGGGACAATAATGTCATCCCAAGTAACAGGAACATCTTTTATAAACTCAAATTCTGGCAATATATTTCCTTGCGCATCTTTGTAATTATCAAGTAAATCAGGAACCATTTGCATGCTACTTGAGATAGTTACATAAAGAGCCAGTTGCTGTGCACGTGTTGTTTGAACTCGATTATCTGCTCTGTTTGAAATCTCAACGTCAAATATGCCAGGCGTATAATCAATTGGACCCGCCATCATTCTAGTAAATGGTAAGACAGTTAAATGGTTAGGCGGATTCCCTTCACTCCATGCATTATATTCTTGTCCCATTACACCTTCACGTGTCATCCAGTTAGGATATGTTCGATATAGACCTGTATCCATAATTGGTTCGTGTGTATTAATCATGATTTCATGTTCAGCTGCAAGTTTCACTGCATTTAAATAGTGATTTACCATGTACTGCCCATGATGATTATGTCCAACTGGATCTTTAATTCCCTGATCTGCTACATACCCACTTTTAATTGCATGAATGCCAAGCTCCTCATACAAATCATAAGCATCTCCAATCTGCTCTTCATAGTTATCAATGTCACCACTTGTTTCATTGTGTCCAATATATGCTACATTTTTATCCTGAGCATATTTCGTCACTTCCTTCAAATCAAAGTCAGGATAAGCTTCTGTAAAGTCAAATAAATCACCATTTTCAGTCCAATTTCCATCCCAACCAATATTCCAACCTTCAACGAGAACACCTACATTTTGGTTTTCTGAATCAAGAAATTCATGAGCAAAATCAATATGATCCTTCACATTTGCAGTTGTAGCACCGTGCTTCAGACCTGATTCCCATGTAGCTTTGCCTACATGCATTCCCCACCATATCCCAACATATTTCATTGGCTTAATCCAAGAGGTATCTTCTATGACACTTGGCTCATTAAGGTTGACGATTAAATCGGACTCAACTAAATCACCTGCATCTTCTCCAATTTGAATCGTTCTCCAAGGTGTTTGAATAGGGTACGAATCTTTTTTCACCTTTACATTACTTAACTGCCATGGCGCCAATATACTTTTTAAAGTATTCTCTTCCCCTTCAACTGCTTGTAATGCAATTCCGGAGTAATCTACAAGTGCGGCTTCATGAACAGTAAGATGAATACCCTCTGAAGTTCTCATTGTAAAAGGTGTGCTTACCTCTTTTACACTATTTAGAGGTGTCTCCTGATAAGGATATTCATAACTATTCCAATCATTAGGAATCCACCAGGTATCATAATTTCCTGCAAACTTATATTCCGTATTTTCTTCTGTAATTTCTAAATAATCTGGTACGTTTTCTTGTTCAGGAATGACATAACGAAAGCCAATTCCATCATCATAAACCTTAAACTCTACATTCATCTTCCGATTTGGTGCTTCTTTTTCTTTTAAATAAACGATAAGTTGATTGTAATGGTTTTTTACTTCAGCTTTTTCTCCCCAAACTGGCTTCCACATTTCATTAAACTCATTAGTTGCAATTTCCACAATCTCAAAATTGCTCTCTAATGCTTCTATACTATTAAACTCAAATCCTAGAGACGAGGGCTTAATAATAGATGTTTCGTTGTAGGAAAGCTGGTATGTTGGTACTCCCGTATCCGTTATTACAAAATCCATTTTCACTTTTCCATTTGGAGAGCTAACAGCTACTTCTGTCGGGATCTCTTTATTTAAGGTCATTACCAAAGCTAGTATTATTATAAATACGCCTATAAATAATAACCCTATTATTAGGAACTTCTTTTGTTTAAACACATTATTCCTCCTTTTTAGTAAGCGCTTTCTAAAAAAAGCATGGATTCCCTCTCACGCTTCTTTTAATCTATAAGTATAATTTTTACTGTTTATCAGATATTTCACAACCTATATAATAAACATATAGGTGTCATATATTAATCACATGTGAACCGTTTTTAATAACCTAAAACTTTGTGTGAATATGTTATTAATATATGACACCTTTTTTCACAATTGAATTGGGTGTGAATTTTACAGGATGCGTGATATCTAGTTTGCAAAACCTCAAAAAGCGTAGCACACCATCTACACTTTTTGATCTACTCGTATTTATTAAGGACTTGATTCGAATTTTCGGATTGTTTAGGAATGTAATCACCAGGCATATTGCGATGATTATTCATTTATTGAGGTTCATTGTGAATACTGCTGTAACTACTTAAGGAATGTTGAAAGAAAACCGCCAATGTTAGCAGTGATTAGCTGACGGACACCCGTGCCCTTATTTGTGACAAATGAGGCATTATTAGAATTGTGCGGCCACCAGCGCACTTATTTAGGTGATTTTATTGTTTCAGTATGCTGTTATTGATAAATAAGTGCTGTGGTGACCGCCAATTTAGCAAAACTTGCATTTCATGCGAAATAAGTGCTTGTGTGTCCATCAAAATTTTTAACTAACAAAAGGCCACAGCTCAACTGTGGCCTTTTGATAAGCTTTCAAAGGTTTGGACTATCTGTGATAGACATTACCTATTTACTTTGCAGACAAATTTTCCGTAGTATGACTAAAGTTGGTAGTAACAATGCTTGGTGCCTAACATTCCTTCAAAACCAGTTTCTTAGGGTTTATTTAGTCTACTCTATGGTTAGTTTTATACTTACTCTACATTTTCCTTAACCAATGATGCAGCACCAATAACGCCAGCGTCATTGCCAAGTTCTGCAAGCTTTAACTTTGTTACTGATTTTATCGGTGGAAAAGCGTACTTATCAAAGTACTTTCGCACACCGTTAATCAGCGTCTCTCCTGCAGCAGAAACGCCACCGCCGATGACAATCGAATCTGGATTTAAGACGTTTGCGATATTACTGCACGCTAATCCTAAATAAGAGTAGAATCTCTCCACTACCATGTCAGCTAGAGGATCTCCATCCTTTACTTGATCGAAAACCGTTTTAGCAGTAACTTCTTGTCCATCATCAATTAACCACTTCAGCTTAGAATCTCCTGCATATTCTTCTGATAGATCACGTGCTACACGTACAATTCCTGTTGCACTAGCTACCGTCTCTAAACAACCAACACTGCCGCAATTACACGCATATCCTTCAGGGTCAACGGTAATATGGCCAATTTCTCCCGCAGCGCCGACACCGTGCACAAGGTTTCCTTCCGCAATAATTCCTCCACCTACACCTGTACCGAGTGTAATAAAGACAACATTGCCACTCCCTTCACCAGCACCTTTCCAGCGTTCGCCAAGTGCTGCTACGTTTGCATCGTTGTCGATGAAAAATGGGATATTCGTGCCCGCTTCGATTTGTTCTTTGACTGGTTGTAAGGTGCGCCAATTTAAATTATAAGCACCAATTACTGTCCCGTCGTTAATATCAACCGACCCAGGGGAACCCATTCCAATCCCCAGAAAGTTTTCCGAAGTTAGACCGTACAAGTCAAGCCGATGATTAATTGACTCGATAATGTCAGGGACAATATTTTTCCCTTCATCTTGCACATTTGTTGGGATACTCCACTTTTGTTGAACCTCTCCATCTTTCGTTAAGATAGCAAATTTCGCTGTTGTGCCACCCAAATCAATACCGATTAGCTTTTTCATATTTACCTACCGCCTTATTTAATCACATATAAATTTATTTTATCATAAACAATATTTTATCATAAGAATAGCAAATTGGGTTCTATCTAAGTTAATTATCA
>NZ_JBJGXI010000029.1:0-68802 GCF_045635475.1 Radiobacillus sp. PE A8.2
TTTTGATATGTAGTGCACACGTATCAAATGTTTCTATTGCATTCGTTTTATATAACTCTGCAGTTACATCAGTAATTTTCGCACTCGTATCTATCGTTTTCCCAAGTAAATAAAACAAATTATGTAAATAGTGAGCCGTTGCATTATTCGCGACACTATCTAAGATCATTTCACCCGAGGCACTGTATTTTTTACCTGCCCATGCTGAACGGTTAAAATAATCTTGATTTCGCGGCCACAATGTGATGCTTTTCATACGTAAAGGCTTTCCAAATATCCCGTTTAATATATCTTTTTTTAATGCTTGAATCGAATCTGTAAATGACCAATTGAATCCAATTGCTAAAAACTTTCCTGTTTGATCGCGTGTGCGCATCATTTTGTCTATATCGATCGGATTAGCTGTCATCGGTTTTTCGCAGAAGACGTTACTACCATGATTCAAACATAAACAAGCTTGATCAGCATGAAGGTGAATCGGTGTGCAGATAATAGCTAAGTCTGCTGATGTTTCCTTGTAAAAAGCATCTAAACTTTTAAATATAGGAATTTCACATTGCAGGATTTCTTTATAGTAACGCGAGCGCTCTGGATTGATATCGACTAGTCCGACTAAGTAACCGATTTCATTTTTGGGATTAAGCAATTCCTTTACATAGGTGTTACCGTATCCACTAATACCAATTAATACGATGGAAACTTTTTGCAAGGCTAACTCCTCCTCGTATATACCGTTACTATGGTAATATATGCAATATACCATAGTTCATGAAAAAATAAAGTGAATAACTAGACCATTTTATATATATTTCCGGTTAAAAAGGAAGGAATAGAAATGAGTAGAAGAATACTAGATTTAGATAATCATGGCATCAACTTATATGAAAGCAAACATGTCGATGGGGGAGTCGTTCAAGAGCACCACCATACTGTTCACCAACTGTTATATGCGCTTGAGGGAGAAGGGAAGATTAAGTTAAATGGAACCGATTATCCTTTTTTTCAGGACCATGTGGCCGTTATTACTCCATATACGACGCACTCGATTGTTTCTGATACAAAATTAACAGTATTAGTGTTGGCATTTGATGAATCGATTTTAGAAACTTCGGTACAAAAAGATTTATTACACCAATTTTTTGCCGGTACGAGATTTATACAACTAAACCCTTTTGACAGCAGCCATGTTAGACAACTACTAAGGAAAATGCTATATGAGCAAACACATGGTGATTCGATTAATTTTGTAGCAATGAAAATTTTCTTATCAGAGTTATTGCTCAAATTAGCTAGGTCGCAGAATCATTCGGAAGCATTTGATGCAAATCTGTTACGTGCGGAACGGTTACGAAAATATATTGATACCCATTATTATGAATTGATTAGTGCGGAGTCATTATCTGCTAAGTTAGGTTTGAGTACGCGCCATATGAACAATATCTATAAAGAGAGGTACCAAGTCACCCCAATTCAATATTTAACGGAAGTGCGTATCGGTCTGGCGAAAAAAATGCTGATTGAAACAAATAAAGATATCGTGTCGATTTGCTTTGAAGTTGGATTTGAATCGCTATCAACTTTTTACCGTACGTTCAAAAATTCCACCGATGTTGCACCGAATAAATATCGTAAAGCTTATAAAAGTGAGCAATAACTCGAATTAATTTTAATGCATGTTTCATTGGGGGATTATTTGAGAGTCTTACCGTATAGTGTTTTGCTTTATAAACTACATAGTTGAAAAGAACTCCGTCGTAGTTTGGCGAGTGCTTGACCCGCTCCGGAAATGCCCTTCGCTTTCCGCGGGGGGCTAGTGAGCCTCCTCGCGCCTTCGCGCGAGACCACTGAAAAAGTCTTTGTCTGTTAAAAATGAAGTTTTTTCAAAAACACTATCCCAAAATCTTGCTACTTTTCTATAGAAAAGTGGAGAAACCAGTTCGATTTACTTCTGATTTTTAGGCGGAAAGTGGGGATGGATTTTTTTGGTATTCACTCTTTTCAAAATTTATCGGACTTTTTCAGTGGCCTACCTTCGCGCTGCGGGGTCTCACTTACGCCGCTAGTCCCGCAGGAGTCGAAGGGCATTTCCTCCGCTGTTAACTGGATTGCACCTTACGTCGGGTGATTGGAGCTCCAGGCAGTCGACTCCTGCGGGAAAAGCGCGGGCTGAAGATCCACTCAGAAGCGCTCTTTGCTTCTGAGTTAGCTGAAGCCGTGCCCGCGGAAAGCGACTGCCTGGAGCGGAAATCACGAGCACTACGTTACGACGGAGTTTAGCTGTTTTGCGCAATTACAACCTTAAGAAAATGACCTGTATAAAAAATCATTTCCGATTTTAAGAAATCCGTTCTTAGATTAATAAGACGGATTTTTATTATGGCTTTAAACTATAAGAAAGGACTAGAAAGGGGAAAACAAATGGCACAACATAAATTAGGAATTATTATGAACGGTGTTACAGGTCGTATGGGTACGAATCAACATTTAATTCGTTCGATCGTCGCGATTAGAAAACAAGGAGGTGTCGCACTTCCGAGTGGTGATACAATTATGCCAGATCCTATTTTAGTAGGGCGTAATGAAAACAAATTGAAAGCGCTAGCAGTAAAGCATGATATTGATCGCTGGAGCACAGATTTGGATGAAGCGTTGGCAGATGATCAAAATGTGATCTATTTTGATTCGCAAACAACGGTTAGGCGTGCCGAATCTATTAAAAAAGCAATTAAGGCAGGAAAACATATTTATTGTGAAAAACCAACGGCGACTAGCTTAGCAGAGTCGTTGGAATTAGCAAAACTAGCAAAAAAAGCTGGTGTGAAAAATGGGGTTGTACAAGATAAGTTGTTTTTACCTGGACTGCTTAAACTAAAACGATTGATTGACTCTGGATATTTTGGAAGAATTTTATCAGTAAGAATGGAGTTTGGTTACTGGGTATTTGAGGGTGATTGGCAAGAGGCACAGCGTCCATCATGGAATTACCGTAAAGAAGACGGCGGTGGTATTATCGTTGATATGTTTGCGCATTGGCGTTATGTAATTGATAACTTATTCGGTGAAGTTCGCTCAGTTTCTTGCTTAGGTGCTACACACATTCCGGAAAGAATCGGTGAGAACGGAGAGAAGTATACGTGTACTGCAGATGATGCCGCATATGCAACGTTTCAGTTGAAGAATGATATCATCGTTCAAGCTAACTCGTCATGGGCAGTTCGGGTAAATCGCGATGATTTATTAACGATCCAAGTCGATGGCACAGAGGGAAGTGCAGTAGCTGGATTGCGTGATTGTAAAGCGCAGCACCGGGTTAATACACCAAAGCCCACGTGGAATCCTGATATCGAGAATCCATTTGATTTTGAAGCACAGTGGGAAGATGTACCAGGAAATCAACTGTTTGATAATGGCTTTAAAGTACAGTGGGAGTTATTTTTGAAACATGTGTACCAAGACGATCCGTTTCCTTGGGACTTATTAGAAGGGGCAAAAGGCACACAGTTATCAGAACTTGGACTTCAGTCATGGGAAGAGCGCCGTTGGCTGGATATTCCGGAATTAAAAAGGTAAAGGAGGACAGAAATCATGGTGAATAAGCTTACACTACCTGGTGAAAATCGTACACTTTACACGTATCAGCCTCGACAAATAGCCGCACAGTTTAAACTACCATCGGGGAAACCGTTTAAAAAAAGAATAGCCTATTCAGCAGTGCACGTTGTTTGTGACCCGCTTGCCAATACAGACCCTTTGTCAAATGGGCAAATTGATTGGGACGCAACAATGCAATACCGTCATTATTTATGGTCACTTGGACTATCTGTTGCCGAGGCAATGGATACATCTCAACGTGGCATGGGCTTAAATTGGGACCGAGCCAAAGAACTTATTAGCCGTTCAATAAAAGAAGCAAAATCAGTAGACGGTAACATTGCCAGCGGTGTAGGCACCGATCAACTAGCCCCCGGACCCACCGTTACTTTGGAAGACGTCGAAGCTGCTTATGAAGAGCAATGTGCTTTTGTTGAAGGAGAAGGCGGTAAGATGATTGTTATGGCAAGCCGAGCGTTAGCGGCATGTGCCAAAGGACCGGAAGACTACGAGCGTGTGTATCGAAAAATATTAGGCAATGTTTCACAACCAGTTATCTTACATTGGCTCGGTGACATGTTTGATCCAGCACTAAATGGTTATTGGGGACATGAGGATATTGACGATGCAATGGAAGTTTGTC
Organism: Radiobacillus sp. PE A8.2; assembly: GCF_045635475.1. Classification (NCBI taxonomy): domain Bacteria; kingdom Bacillati; phylum Bacillota; class Bacilli; order Caryophanales; family Bacillaceae; genus Radiobacillus; species Radiobacillus sp. PE A8.2. The sequence continues at coordinate 4,235 of NZ_JBJGXI010000029.1, forward strand.
TTGCCATTATTCGCGAGCATGAAGCGAATGTCGACGGTATTAAAATTTCATTGCTTGATGAAACGAAAGAAATCAAGATGCGTCGTGAATTACCTGATAGCGTGAAAATGTATACCGGAGATGATTTTAATTATCCATTACTTATTAAAGGGGATGAACAAGGATACAGTCATGCCTTATTAGGTATATTTGATGCGATTGCTCCGGCGGCAGCGGCTGCCTTACATGCTATGGATGAAGGTGATTTGACTACATATGACGCGCTATTGGAAAAAACAGTGCCATTATCTCGACACATTTTCCAAAAACCAACGTTCTCTTATAAGACTGGTGTCGTGTTTATGGCTTATTTGAATGGACATCAAGACCATTTTCGGATGATTGGTGGTTCGGAAAGTGCCAGATCGATTACACATTTAGCAGAGTTGTTTGTGATGGCTGATGAAGCGGGGCTTCTAAGAGATCCGGATCTTGCAACAGAAAGAATGAAGCTTGTTCTAATGCAAGCAGGTATCAGATAGGAGGGAAACGCATGGAAGAGCAACCAGCGTTGGAAAGACTCAGTTTAAATCAAATAACGACGGAACAATGGAATTTACGAGAAGCGGTTGTCGGTTGCGTGCGAGCAGAAATTCCTTGGATATCTCTATGGCGACACAAGATTCAAGAAATAGGTCTTGCCGAAAGTAAACGAATCATAAGAGATTCAGGTCTTAAAGTATCAAGCGTTTGCCGTGGCGGTATGTTTCCTGCTGCAACTGTAAAAGAAAGACAAGAGCGTTTAGATGATAACAAACGGGCGGTGGAGGAAGCGGCAGAACTTGGCACAGATACATTAGTGCTCGTATGTGGACCTGCACCAGACCGGGATATTACGACTGCAAGAAAATGGGTGGAAGAAGGAATAGAAAAGCTCGTACCATTTGCCAAATCTCATGGAGTAAAGCTAGGAATTGAACCGTTACACCCGATGTACGCTGCCGATCGATCCGTTATCACGACATTAGGGCAAGCAAATAAGATGGCGGAGAAATATGATCCATCCGAGGTAGGCGTCGTTATTGACGTATTTCATGTATGGTGGGACCCAGAATTATATCAGCAAATTCAACGTGCTCAGGGTAGAATCGTAGGTTTCCACGTATCGGATTGGATTGTTCCTGTTCCTGATATGTTTAAAGGACGAGGGATGATGGGTGATGGCGTCATTGAAATTCGAAGCATCAGGCAAGCGGTAGAAGCAGCGGGCTATACCGGACCAATCGAAGTGGAGATTATTAACCAATCCATCTGGGACCGCCCAGGAGATGATGTGCTACAAGAGATAAAAACTAGTTATGCTAATCATGTGTAATTACTGATTTTTAAGAATTAGACAAATCCCAAGGAGATTTTGGAGGTAAAAAGAATGATAAAGAATAATGTTAGTTCCTTAGAAAAACAAACAGTATTAAATTATATTGATTCTCTGATGGATAATTTATCACAGATCAAGGATAATTCAGGTGAATTTTTATTGAATTTTGATGGCTTAGTGGTAGATGATAAAAGTTGGCATGTCTGGAATTGGCCTCAAGGTGTTGGATTATATGGAATTTATAAGCTTTGGAAAATGACAGGAAATGAAAAAGCGTTAAAAAAGGTCAATGATTGGTTTGAAGCAAGGTTTGAAGAAGGAGTGCCGCCAAAAAACGTAAACACGATGGCACCTTTTCTTACTTTAGCTTATATGTATGAAGATACCAAAGATCAAACATATGTCCCGTACTTAGAAAAATGGGCAGAGTGGGTCATGCATGATATGCCGCGTACGAAAGAAAATGGCCTACAGCATATGACATATGGTCCGGAAAATAAAAACCAGCTATGGGATGACACGTTAATGATGACGGTTTTACCATTAGCAAAAATCGGCCAACTGTTAAATAAACCAGATTATATCGAGGAAGCCAAAAGGCAGTTTTTAATTCATGTGAAATACTTGTGTGATAAAAAGACGGGATTATGGTTCCACGGTTGGACATTTGAAGAAAACCATAATTATGCAGAAGCTTTATGGGCTCGAGGGAATTGTTGGATCACAATCGCAATTCCAGAAATTATTGAGATGTTGGATTTGCAAGAAGGAGATTTCTTTAGAGAATTCTTAATCGAAACGCTTAATAGACAAGTAGAATCACTAGCAAAATACCAGCATGAAAGTGGTTTGTGGCATACATTAATTGATGATTCTAGTTCATATTTAGAAGCATCTGCAACAGCTGGGTTTGCGTATGGCATGCTGAAATCTGTTCACAAGCGATACATTAGTAAGGATTATGAAGAGGTAGCTCATAAAGCAATTCATGGACTAGTAAAAGAGATTAATGAACAAGGAGCAGTCGAGAAAGTTTCCGTTGGGACTGGAATGGGAGACACACTGCAATTCTATAAAGATATTAAAACAACAACGATGCCATATGGACAGTCATTAACCATTCTTTGTCTAACAGAGTATCTACGCACGTATATTTAAATCTTTATTGCAGCGTCTCTATAGATAGGAGGTATTCATTTGACTAAAAATTATTACGGAGCAGCGCTATACCCTGAACTGTGGGATAGCGAGACAGTGGAGACTGACGTAAAGCATATGAAAGATTTGGGGATGAACCTAGCTCGAATTGGTGAGTTTGCTTGGTCGACGTTGGAACCTGAAATGGACAATTTTGATATGTCGATGCTAACAAATGCGATTGAACTTTTCCAGCGACATAGTATCGATGTTATTGTATGTACGCCTACACCAACACCGCCAATTTGGATGACGCATAACCATTCGGAACGGTTACATCATAGTGCTGACCTTATACCACAAAGCCATGGATCGCGGCAACACATTTGTACGAACAATCCATTTTTCCGGGAGCGAGCGGCTAAGATTGCCGAGCAAATTGCTTTGGCAGTAAAGGATTATTCAAATGTTATTGCGATACAATTGGATAATGAATTTAAGTGTCATGTTGGGCCGTGTTATTGTGCAGGGTGTAAACAATTGTGGCACAGATGGCTTGAGGAAAAGTATCAAACGATTGATCAGTTAAATAAAGCATGGGGCACAACGATTTGGAGTCAAACCTATTTAAATTTTGATCAAGTTCCGCAACCAGTACAAACGCCATTTTTGCACAATAGCTCGTTAGTAACCACTTATCAGACATTTTCAATGGAGAAGATTGCTTGTTTTGCTGGTGAGCAAGCCGATATCTTGAGAAAGTACACAGATATTCCGGTCACTCACAATACAGGGATGTTTTTTGATGTAGACAATGAGATTTTAGCAAATCACTTGGATTTTATTAGCTTTGATACGTATACGCCTGCGAGCAATTATGCGGGCTTTATGATGAACAATGATCGCTGGCGCTACATAAAGAACAGTACGTGCCGCTATATGCTTCTGGAAACGAGCACTTCCTATACAGGACATTTAGCGGACTACCCGAAAATACATCATACAGGATATGTACCAGCTGAGGCGTTTGCTACCTATGCTAACGGTGCTAGTGCATTTAGCTATTGGTTATTTCGTGGTCAACGGACTGGGTGTGAGCAGCCACATGGATCAGTGGTTAGCTCGTGGGGGGAACCGACGATAGGTTATTCGAGTGTGGTCGAGACTGGTAATCTTCTAAAACAAATTAATCCAATATTGCAAAGGTCGGAGCCGATTGAACCGAAAGTAGCTATTACTTATTCCGACCGTGCACGTTCTTTTTATGTGACGGAACCTGGAGAGGGTAATGACTACAAGACACTCGTCAATAACTTTTATCAACATTTATTGGACGTAGGTGTTGAACGAAAGTTGATTCCTGAAGGTCATGAACTTGATGGTTGTAATGTATTGTTCAGTCCATTTCTCCGTTATATTTCGGATGAATACCTTCTAAATGCAAAGGAATTCGTTGAGAAGGGTGGTGTCTGGGTCGTCGGTCCTATGGCAGGCGATCGCACAGCAGAGCACACTTGGCACACTACTGGCGGTCTTGGGGAAATAGGAGAATTAGCTGGTGTTAGCCAGATTATGCAATTTCCTGCAACCGACAGTGGTCACATTGGAGCAGCTTATGGTCATCAAGCAGAACTCGGCCTGTTAACAAACGTGTTTTCTCCAAATCAGGGAACGACTGTCAAAGGGCTTGTTACCGAAGGACAAGCGAAAGATCACGCATTTATTACTGAAAAACAACTAGGAAAAGGAAGAATCATTTTGTTAGGCTCTATGCCAGCTGGTGAGGAAGGAAATAAGATGCTACGCGCATTAATAAAAGATGCGACCACAGATGCAGATTTATCTTATAAATTGAATATTGGCCGTGGTATTGTCGTGATTCCTAGAAGGACTAAGGATGGACGAGTTCAGTTATGGATGGTCAACTTTACTAATGAAAATACTAGCTGGCAGGCTGATAAAAAGTATGTTGATCTTCTAACAGAAAAGCAGATTGAAATAGGAGAAAACTATCTCACGCCCTTTTCTTATGCTGTATTGGAAGAGGTAGAACTTAAGAGGAAGATTCCAATAGACCAACCAGCGCTAGTAGATGTCTTACTGTAATCTATTAAAAATTTTGTGATTTAGCGTTAATAAATTTTAGGAACTTTAGATGAATTAAAAGGAGGAACTTAAATGGAAAACAAAATCGTCATCAACACGGACATCAAAAAAGGAACGATTAATAAAAACATTTATGGTCATTTCGCAGAGCACTTAGGTCGGTGTATTTACGAAGGACTTTGGGTTGGAGAAGATTCATCGATTCCTAATACGAACGGCATTCGAAATGATGTGCTCGAAGCGCTTAGGCAAATAAACATTCCAGTCTTGCGTTGGCCAGGTGGATGCTTTGCTGATGAATACCACTGGAAAGATGGTATTGGTCCTCGTGAAGATCGTAAACGTATGATTAACACACACTGGGGAGGCGTTGTTGAGAACAACCACTTTGGTACCCATGAATTTATGATGTTGTGCGACATGCTGGGAGCAGATCCTTATATTTGCGGTAATGTTGGAAGTGGAACTGTTCAAGAAATGTCAGAATGGGTAGAGTACATGACATTCGATGGAGAGTCTCCAATGGCAAATTGGAGACAAGAGAACGGAAGAGAAAAACCGTGGCAACTAAAATATTTTGGTGTCGGTAATGAGAACTGGGGGTGTGGCGGTAGTATGCGAGCGGAATACTATGCAGATTTATATCGCCGTTACCAGACGTACGCGCGTAACTATGGAGATAACAAGCTTTATAAGATTGCCGGTGGGGCAAACTCCTTTGACTATAACTGGACGGAAGTATTAATGCGTGAAGCGGGACGAATGATGGATGGATTAAGCGTCCACTATTACACAATACCTGGTGAAAATTGGTCAGAAAAAGGATCCGCTACAAATTTTTCAGAAGATGAGTGGACAAAAACTATGCAGAAAACCTTACGCACCGAAGAACTAATTCAAAAGCATAGTACGATAATGGACAAATATGATCCAGACAAACGTGTCGGCTTAATTGTTGATGAATGGGGAACATGGTTTGACGTAGAGCCAGGCACAAACCCTGGATTTTTATATCAACAAAACACAATTCGTGATGCACTAGTTGCAGGTGTATCATTAAATATCTTTAATAACCATAGTGATCGGGTACAAATGGCAAATATTGCTCAAACCGTAAATGTACTACAAGCGATGGTACTTACTGAAGGCGAAAAAATGCTTGTAACACCAACATACCACGTATTCGATATGTATAAAGTGCACCAAGATGCTGCTTTACTCTCCATAGAAACAACGTTTCAAAAAGATGATATAAGTAACCTAAAAAATGTTAATGTGTCAGCATCTAAAAATGACAAAGATCAAACGAATGTGACTTTGTGTAATATGAAACACGATTCTGCAACAAATGTGTCTGTTGAATTACGCGGATTAACAAATGGTTCACCTAGCATTAAAGGAACGATTTTGACTAGTGAAAATAAAGGTGATCACAATACGTTTGATCATCCGGATACAGTAAAACCGGTGAATTTTGAAGATGTTAAAGTCGAAAATAATAGATTAACTGTCACACTTCCACCAATGTCTGTAGTGCTTTTAACTGTAGAGTAAAGGAGAGTGCTCATGAGCTGTAAAGGCTGTTCCACTTCAGTAATTGTTTCAACACAAGAAATCGAAAAGCTGGTAGAGGAGCAATTATTGTTAGAAGATGATCTCGTTACAGATGATCTTTTTAAAGAGCGTCTTGAGCATTGTAAACAGTGTCCATCATTGATGTACGATACAACGTGTGGGCACTGTGGATGCTTTGTTCAATTTAGAGCGAAACTGGCTTATAAAAGCTGTCCATATCCTGGTGGCGCAAAATGGTAGTCTCTTAATCAGTAAGTCAAAGTAGTACTTTTAAAAGACAAGGTGGTCTGATTCATGAGTAAACATACAATGATGAAACTTAAAGGTGAAGTAGCAGTTAGTTTGCCAGAACCCCTACCATCATCCGTAAAACATGCTTGGAAGATGTTTGCGAGGGATGCTGAAAAAGTATTGGACAATAGAGCAATTTTGTCCGGTACAGCAGAAGCAGATATTGTTCTAAGGTGGACAACAGTTAGTGATCAGTGCCCAACGTGGGATGAGGCATTTGCATATCGTTATAAAAAAGGCAGTGAGGGAACCAAGTTACATATTGTTGCCAACGATGAGTTAGGGTTGGTGTATGGATTACTGCATTTGAGTGAGCAATATTTAGGCGTTGATCCATTTTGGTTTTGGGCTGATGTGCCTGTAGAGAAGCAGGAGTCAGTCTGGTTGGAGGCTAAGGATTTTAATTCCAATCAACCAAAAAGCAAGTTTCGCGGTTGGTTTGTAAATGACGAAGTTTGCCTGCTGGGCTGGACGGAGCAATACCCGCCACCTAAAGAAGTTTGGTACCCTGTATTTGAAGCATTGTTAAGGTGTGGCGGGAACATGGTGATTCCTGGAACAGATTTGCCTAAAGATGGTATCCATATTCCGCTTGCTCATGAGATGGGATTGTGGGTAACACATCATCATGCCGAGCCACTTGGGGCTGAGATGTTTCTTCGTGCTTATCCTGGTCGACAAGCTAGTTATTTAAAACATCCTGAACTGTTTGAAAAGCTATGGATGGATGCCATTCAAAAGCAGAAAGATCAAAAAGTTTTGTGGGTCTTATCCTTCAGAGGACAAGGAGATGAACCATTTTGGGCGCATGATCCTCAATTTGACACCCCCGAAAAACGCGGTGAAATGATTAGTCACGTGATAAAGAAACAGTACGACATGATCCGTTCGGAAGTAAATAACGCGGTTTTTTGTACCGCTTTATATGGGGAAATAGCTGAATTATTTAAAGCAGGCCATATTATTGTGCCAGAGGATGTTATAAAGATATGGGCTGATAATGGCTATGGAAAAATGGTCTCAAGAAGACAAGGACTGGAAAATTACCGAATTTCTTCATTACCAGATGCAGCAGATGACGGGAAAAATGGGATTTACTATCATGTTACTTTTCATGACTTGCAAGCTTCTAATCATTTGACGATGCTCTCTGTACATCCGCAACTCATCCAAAAGGAATTACAAAAGATTGCAGATGTTGATGCGATGGATTATCTATTAATTAACTCCGGGAATATTCGACCACACTTATATTTTTTAGACATGCTTCGCGTATTTTGGCAAACGGGCACTGTTGACCATAGGACGGTACTAGAGGAATTTGTGAAGCGATTATATGGTACAAGTTCTGAAGATATTATTTCTTTATACTTAAATTATTTTGACCATGCAATAACATACGGACCTCATGAAGATGATAAAGCCGGAGATGAATTTTATCATCACCCAGCCAGACGCATCATCGGACATTGGCTTCAAGGGAAAGGCAATGCCACTGCCAAAAAAATGATATGGGCAACTGGTGACGTACCATTCAGTAAGCAAATTGTTTATTTTTGGAATCAATGTTCATCAGCAATTCGAGGCTGGGAAGGATGGATGGAAAAATATGATCAAGTAGCAACCAAATTATCTGATGCACAGGCATCTCGTCTTCAAGATCAATTACGGTTTCACGCAGAATTACATCTAAGCGGTTGTAAAGGAATGAAGAATTTGTGCGAAGCGTATTTTGAATTCCAACAAGATAAATTTCCACAAGCTTTTGTTAAGGCGTCTCAAAGTATCTGGGATTATCAAAAGGGTCTAGACGCAATGAAAGGGTCAGAGCATGGAAGATGGGAACACTTTTATCGAGCAGATTGGCTAACGAATGTTAAAAATACAATGTACAACTTGGACACTTTACGGCGGTTTATTCGCATGCAAGGAGATAACCCGGAATTTTTCTTGTGGTACAAGGAATATATTATGCCAGAGACGGAGAAATATATTTATTTAGAAAATACACACCGTAATCCATTATCAGACGATGAATTAGCAAGGATGCTGCAGGAAAAATTTAGAAAGTGCTAGTTTGCTTTTCACGAGGAGGGAAAGTGGTGACTGATAAGTACCTGTTTGATTTTGGGAGTGCAGAGGTGTTCCCAGGCTCTAAAAAAGTAACAGATAAAAGTATATATAACGCCAAATCTGGTTTTGGTTTTAAGAACTCAGAACGCATGTATATGTTAGACAGAGGCGTTCCGAAACCGTTATTAAGGGATTTTTGTATTCCATTGGATAATACATTTTTAGTAGATGTGCCTAATGGAGTATATACCATCACAGTGTTGCTGGGTGATGCATTAACAGAAACACATACAACAATAAAATACAATGATAACAAAGTATTGATACAAGGAGTCAAAACTCCTGCATTTCAGTTTGTGAAAGAGAGTTTTACAGTTAATGTAAATGATGGGCAGATTAGATTGACCTTTACAGGTGGCGCTCCCCGAATCAATGCACTGGAGGTTGTTCCGGCGATGGATGCTGTTACTATTTTTCTAGCAGGCGATTCTACTGTTACCGATCAATCAATAGAGGGATATCCATTATCAGGTTGGGGACAAAGTCTTCCGCAATATATTAAGGCGGATGCAGTTGTTAGTAATCATGCTGTTTCCGGAAGAAGTACCAAAAGTTTTATAGATGAAGGTCGGCTCGATGCAATCTTAGATCAAATGAAGAAGGGGGATCTATTGTTCATTCAATTTGGACACAATGATCAAAAGCCTGACAAAGCACGTTTCACGGAGCCTTTCTCATCTTATAAAGAGAACTTAAAAAAATATATAGACGGAGCAAAAGAAAGGCAAGCTATCCCGATACTTATTACACCAGTCCACCGCAGAAATTTTGACGAGAATGGGGAGATTATTGATACCCACGGTGATTATATTTTAGCTATGAAGGAACTTGCAAGCGAAGAAAATGTAATATTCGTTGATCTCGCGGCAAAAAGCAAAGCACTTTTTGAAAAGCTTGGCCCAAAAGATTCAAAAGCGATTTTTATGTGGGGAGTACCAGGAGAGTTTTTAAATTTCTCCAAGGGTATTCAAGATAATACGCATTTTCAAGAGTATGGTGCGAATCTCATTGCTGAATTAGTTGTAGAAGGATTAAGGGAGTTGGGGCTTCATTCTTTGAATTTGTATTTGAAATCTTAGTTTGATGTGGAAATTTCGATGCTTATACAACGCTAAGAAATTGAAAATATTGTAGGCATTGATACAGATAGATACAAGTTTTATGTTTAATACCAATGATGTTATTTAGTGCTAATGGAGGTAACCAGATGTTAATTTCACTATATGATCAAAATAAACAATTAAAATCAGTTGATGAAGATAATCCAACGATAAAACCATATTTGTTAGAAGGAAACGATCCATTTCCAGTAATCATTGTCTGCCCAGGTGGCGGATATACGAGACGTGCCGATCATGAAGGTGAGCCAGTGGCAAAGTGGTTGAATGAGATTGGGATTTCAGCAGTTGTCTTAAATTACCGAGTTGCTCCTTACCAATATCCTGCTTCGTTAAAGGATGCACAACGGGCGATCCGTATGGTTAGAAATTATGCTGATGAGTGGAATATCGATCCTGAGCGTGTAGGGATATTAGGATTTTCTGCAGGAGGACATTTGGCTGCAACCGCATCTGTTCATTCTCCTGTAGAAAACATGGATGATCACGTTGATCAGCATAGCTGTAAACCTGATTTAACTGTGCTGTGTTATCCGGTCGTTACAATGGGTCACTATACGCATGAAGGAAGTAAGCACAATTTGTTAGGACAACAGCCTGAATCATCATTAATTGAACAACTTTCCATTGAAAAACAGGTAACTCCAACTACCCCTCCAACCTTTATCTGGCATACAGCAGATGACGCTGGGGTACCAGTCGAAAATAGCTTACAGTTGGCTATTGCATTAAGTGAAAATAGGGTTCCGCATGCACTACACATCTTTGAGAGTGGCGTACACGGATTAGGCCTTGCGGAAGATAGTCTAGAAGTAAAGCGGTGGACAGCACTTTGTGAAACGTGGTTAAGGAGAAGGGGATTTTAATTAGGGTTAAAAATCGGAATTGTATCTAATATTTAGGGATCCTCTAGTAAAAAATAAAGGAAGTGGGAACTATTTGAAAAATTCTCACTTCCTTTATTCATGTTAGAAAAAAATTTGTGCACAGTTTAGTCGTGCTTGATGATGTATATTTAGTATTAATTAGCCTTGTAGTAATGCAATCAGGTTTTTTAGTTCTATGTATTACATGAGAAAAACTCACTTTATAAAAGAAGTAAAAGAATAACATAATGATGTCAAAAAAATTGCATAAAGAAAGATAGTTCGTATGAAATAATGAAAACGCTAACATACATTATCAGTTATTTCAGATAATATTAAATAATATTGCAAAAAGGGGGTTCGATCTATAGAATGTTCCCGAATTACTTTATTAAACTCTTGAATGGAAAGGAGGATTGATAACGATAAATGATAAGAATAATCTGAGTTTACTTCGTGTTAATTATTAGAGGTTGTTCAAAAAGTCCCAATTAATCACAACGATTACTCAAGTAGCCTATCGACGTCGAATATTGGATTCAACCGAAAAATCGTGTCCACACGTAGGTTCTGTCTACGCTCCGGTCCTCTTTTTCTAGCTTCATCCAATCTTCTCGGTGCTAAAAAACGGAACTTTTTGAACACGCACTATTGGGAGTAAATATTTATTCCTAAACTAAAATCTGCTAAATAAAATTCTTCCAAGAATCTACATTAACAATGTCAAATTTGGTTGTGCATGGAGAGGAATGATTAATAGATATGATAAAAGGAATTAACAATTTCACAAAAACGATTGGGTTTATAGCTATCTTTATAACGGTAATGGGTACATTTGTATTTCTAGCAACATATGAATCTAATGCAGAAGATATCACAAAATCTATTACCATTGATGGTAATGATGTCGATGAATTTAACAGATTTAAAGGTTTTGGAGCGGTATCTGCTAATAACACATCTCGGTTATTGGTGGATTACAAAGAAGAGCACCCGGAAAAATATTGGGAAATTATGAATCAGTTATTTAATAAGAATACAGGGGCAGGTCTAACTCATGTAAAAGTAGAATTAGGAGGAGATGTTAACTCATCTTCAGGAACAGAACCTGCAACAATGCGTTATGCAGATGAAGCTGCTAATGTGCTTAGAGGTGCAGGGTTCGAGTTTGCTGCGGATGCCAAATCTATCAATCCTGATATTACTACTGAAATACTTCGTTGGGGTGAGCCACGCTTTTCATGGAATGGGGTTGCAAACGGTGATTATGAGAACCGTTACCAATGGTATAAACAAACCATTGACGCAGTTTATGATGAATATGGTTTTAAATTAGATTATGTTGGAATCTCTCAAAATGAAAGAGCAATAAATGGTAATCATAAAGTAGAAGTTGATTGGCTTAAATATTTCACAACAGAAATTAAAAATGAGCCAAATTATGCGACTGACTACGAACATATAAAACTTGTAGCAGCCGATGGCTATCGCGATACACAATCTATCAGTCGCGTTTTACTAGATAACCCTGATTTAATTGATGAAATTGATGTAATTAGTGCTCATTATGATTTAAATGGTTCACCAGAGCTTACACAATTACAAAACAAGTTGAAGGATGAAGGAAAACAAACAAAAGAAGTTTGGGTATCAGAGGGTGTTGCACCAATGATCAATGCCAGGTACCGTGAAAATATGCAACCTTATTATAATGGTCTTGGGGGAACAGTTGGGGTTGTTGATGTAATTTCTAGAATTATCTCTGTCTATTCTTGGACCGGAGAGACCCAAAATCCTCTGCATGCAGTATCATTTGATTTCCAACCATCTGTAGCAGCCTTTTATCAAGGTGCACAATATAATCCGAAACACTTAATTAGCGCTTTTGATCCATGGTCTGGCTTTTATGAGAAAGATGCTGGTATACAAGGTGTTCGTCATGTGATGAACTTTGTAGGATATGATGACCACACTACACCTGAAAATGAACGATGGTTGTACGTAAAAGGTGCGACATTTAGTGATGGTTCTGAAGGAGATGGTGGTGTTCAGGCTGACACGAGTACACATAATTATATGACTCTAAAAGATCCTGAAACAAGTGACTATACAACAGTTTTCACAAATAATACTAACGATACACGTAAATATACGATTAACACAGAAAATTTAGATGGAAAAGAAAATGCAAAGGTTTATGTCTGGGAAACACGAGGAGCAGACGAAGGACAGGCTTATGACGCAAATTGGTTTAAGAATGTCAACGTGATTACACCGGAAAATGGAGAGTATGAAGTTCAAGTAGAACCTTATTCAATCGTAACTATTTCCACATTAGACAAACAATCTGAGGTGGAAGGATTTGAGTATGAGTCTGATCCAATAGACTTATCAGAAGATACGATTATGTCATTACCTTATACAGATGATTTTGAATACGATGAATACTCAGTAGATGACAATGGTAGAGACTATGTTGCTCGTCGTGGTGGTACTCCACGTTATACAACAGATCAGATCGGTGCTTTTGAAGTAGTTACTGAAGCAACGAAACAAGTAGAAAATGGGAGTTCAGAACGCACTAAGCTTAACATTCCCGATCAAGCAGCACATGGGAATATGTTACAACAAAAAATGACTCCAGATATCATTGGAGCAGAATGGTCAGTATGGGGCGGAAGTGATGGATCTGCAACTAATGTTAATCCAAACACTATTCTTGGTGATTTCCGTTGGGTCAATTATAAAGTCTCTTATGACTTTTTATTAGATACCCATACATCGGAAGTATCTGGCAGAAGTAATTACGCTTTAATTGGAGTACGTCAAGTGAAAGCTGGATCATCTGATTCTGCTGCACCTTACAATGCACGTGTTTATGTGGATGGAAGCTATGAAATTCTGAAATTTGACAGTGTTGTAGCTCAAGGAACAGTAAATGATTTTGAAAACACAGCTTGGCACAATTTAGCCTTTGAAGCCAAAGAAAATGTATTTACACTTTATCTTGATGGAGAAGTGATCGATACGTACACTGATGATGCATCAGCTGTAATGGCTGGAAGAGTGGCACTAGGCTCTGGTTATTATGAAACACTCATTGACAACCTAAGTATAGAGCCAATCGAAGGATACAGCTATCAATCTGTTAAATATGATAATGCACAAGGAAAGGTCTATGATACAGAAGATGAAGCCCTAAATAACGCTGACATTTGGAATCCGATCGGATATGTTGGAGATTGGGATTTCATCCAAGCAGGATATGGACATTATAACCGTACGCAAATGACAACGAGCTCAGATTATCCTGTTTGGAACGGAATAACCGTCGAGCATACTGACACTACAACAGAACAAGGTACTTTGAACAAAGTATTTTATTCCGGCAGTTGGGGATCGAACAGCGGTAATGCATGGGGAAATGATGGGGATTCCTTTGAAATCACGTTTAAAGGAAATGAAATCAGACTATTTGGAGAGGCGAACTCAGGTAATGGAACAGCAGATGTTTATTTAGATGGTGAACTAGTTGGAGAAGCAAATTATTTAAATAATAGTTCTGTTGTAAAAATGGTATTTTCAGCCGATAATCTTGAAGAAAAAGAGCATACGCTGAAAGTAGTATGAAAAGAGAGTTGGACTAGCTTTGTAAGAGCAGAAATAGAAACAGAAGATGAAATAGATCTTACTGCAGTTACAGAATTAGCGCCTGGTGACATGGTGAAAATTGCTGATGATTCCGGTGTAGGAACTGAAGAGAATATAGTTTATGGGTATAGGGAAAATGGTAATACTTGGGGTTCAAATAGCAATAATGCTTGGGCACATTTTGATGACAACCCATATATCTTAGTGAATTTTACAGGTACAGGTATAGATTACCTTGTTGGGGCTGGAAATGAAACAAAATATCAATTTGAACTTGATGGTGAAGTTGTAGGTAACATTGGGTCAGAAAATGGAAGCGTCAGATATTCGGTCAGAGATCTTGAGGAAAAACCTCATACGTTAAAGGTTTCGTTGGGAGACAATACAGTACAAGAAGATTATATGGATTACCGTGGTGTTAATATTTACAGTACTCCTAATCAAAGTAACAATAGTATTATCTTTGATTTTAAAGGAACAGGCTTCAATTTATTTGGTGCAACACCAGATGCGCTACTTGACGTCTATATTGATGATCAATTAATTGATGATGACTATAGAGTTTATTCTAAAGGAGACAGACAAACAACATACAGTATTAGAGGATTAGAGGATACCGATCATACTGCTAAAGTTGTTGTTAAGGGTGGTACTTTCACTTTCGATGGTATGGATATAATTATTGGTACAAACCCAGATGATGACGAAACGCCAGGAGACGGAGACGAAACGCCAGGAGACGGAGATGAAACGCCGGGGGATGGAGACGAAACCCCAGGAGACGGAGATGAGACACCAGGAGACGGAGATGAGACACCAGGAGATGGGGATGAAACGCCGGGAGATGGAGATGAGACACCAGGAGATGGAGATGAAATGCCGGGAGATGGAGATGAGACACCAGGAGATGGAGATGAAACGCCAGGAGACGGAGATGAAGCTCCGGGAGACGATCATGACCTTAAATTAGGAATAGGACAAGAAGCTAAATTAGTCGAAGCAGGTAAAACCTATTCAATCGATGGGACAAATGCTAAGGTAACAATGCCTTCCGATTTACCAGCTGGAACAAAGCTGATAGTAAATGAAAAAGATGTAAATCAAACGAATCATGATGGCCTAACTCCATCTGGAGATCTACTAACGTTTACGTTTGACCTTGTAGATGGATCAACTGTACCTAGCGAGGGATATACATTAACATTGAGCTATGATGAAGGTGTAGATGCTGAGAAAGTTGCTATCTACTACTACAATGAAGCGGAAGATAAGTGGGAGTATCGTGGCGGTGATGTAGATGAAGCTAATCATATAATCACATTGAAAGTACCACACTTCTCATCTTACGGTGTCTTTGTAGAAGCAGATACAACTTCTGAAGATCCAGCAGAAGATGAAGAGGAGGACGAACTTCCAGATACTTTCTCGAATCTGTATAACTATTTGTTAATTGGTTTCCTATTATTAATTGCTGGTGCGGGAATGGTTATTTGGAATAGAAAAAGAAATTCACGCGCTTAAATAGAGCAATACCTATTAATTAAAACTATTAAGGAATATAGTCCTAGTGCATTTCACTGGGACTATATTTTTTATCTACTGCACCAATTAACAAAAGTTCTAAGAAGCGTTATTATTAGTATATAAACGAATAGGCTTGTCTCTGAATTATACAAAAGAGCCAAGTGTTAACGAAAGGATGAAACTGCTTGTCATCAGATGTCCTTCAACAATTAATCCAAGAAACGGAAGAAGAAAGAGCAATTTTACAGCAAAGTAATAAAGTGAGAAAAGACTTATATACGAATAAAACGGATTTTGTTATTCAAAGTGAGAAATTGTTGGATCCGGAGCAATTGATTATGGTTAGGAAACACACGAGATTTGTAGATTTTCCAAAGCATAAGCATGATTATATTGAAATCAATTATGTGTACAGCGGTAAATTAGAACAAACAGTTGGCGATCAACAGATTGTTTTGCAACAAGGTGAGCTATTGCTTTTAAATCAATTTATCGAACATGAAATAAAAGCATGTGAGCGCGAAGACATCATCATTAATTTTATTATTCGACCACGTTTTTTTGAATACATTTTTACTTATCTGTCTGCGGATAATGTGGAAAACAATATTAATGACTTTTTAATCAACAGTTTGTTTGAGCATACACAAAATGGGCAATTTTTATATTTTGCCGTATCAGAAGTTGATTCTATTCAAGAGCTTATCCATAAAATCATTCTTGAAATTATGGAGCCATCACTTCTGTCACAGTCAACGATCAAGTTTTATATGGGACTGTTACTAGTCGAGCTAATCAAGCATGCAGATAAAATGATCAAGCAAAATGAAGGGTCACTCGAGCAACAAGTGATTGTGAAGGCATTAAAGTATATTGACGAGAATTACCAGAATGCATCCTTAACTGAGTTAGCTGTTCAGCTTAATCAACCACACTATCGTATAAGCAAAAATATAAAAAAAATTACCAATAGAACATTTAAGGATCTATTACAAGATAAACGATTAAGTGAAGCGAAGGAGCTACTTAAAAATAAAGAACTGCCGATCAGTTCTATTATTGAGCAGGTAGGCTATGATAATATTAGTTACTTTTATCGAATTTTCAAAAGCAAATACAACTTAACTCCGAAGCAATATCGGGAACGGTTCAACAATACATTTCATTAATGTACAGTGATTGTTATAATCTGCTGTACATTTTTTGTGGTCGCACATATTAAAGAGATTGCAAATAAGGACAATAAAAAAATGAATCGCGTTATATATTATTGTTTATAAATCCTTTATTATAAATGTATTAAACGCTTTCATTAAAAGGGTGATAATATGTACAAATGTAGCATAGCTGTCGATATTGGCGCGTCAAGCGGTAGACTGATTGCAGGGTATGTAAAGGATAACCAGTTGAAGCTAGATGAGATTTATCGTTTTGATAATAAGATGATTAAAAAAGGTGATCACTTCTGCTGGGATATTGAGGGGTTATTTTCTGAAATCAAACAAGGGATGAAACAATGTGTTGCACATGATTTAGACCCACAGAGTATCGGAATAGACACATGGGCAGTTGATTTTGTGTTGCTCGATGAAAATGACGAGTTGTTAACGGATGCGGTTGCTTACCGAGATCCTAGAACTGACGGTATGATGGAAGAAGTATTTAGGATTATTAGCAAAGAAAGATTGTATTTAGAAACAGGTATACAGTTTCAGAAGTTTAATACAATCTATCAACTATATTATTTAAAAAAGAACTATCCTGACATATTAGAAAAAGCAACGTCTTTTCTTATGATTCCTGATTATTTAAACTTTCTATTAACCGGCGTTAAAGCGAATGAATATACAAATGCTACATCAACGCAGTTGGTAAATGCATTTACGAAAAAGTGGGACGATGATTTATTAGATCAATTAGGGATAAACAAAGAGATGTTCCAGGAAATAAAACCACCAAAAACAAAGCTCGGAAATTTACGTAAGGAACTAGTTGAAGAAATTGGCCTTGATATAGACGTATTGTTACCTGCTACACATGATACGGCTTCCGCGGTTATCGCTGTTCCAGAAGTAAATGATACGATTTATATAAGCTCTGGCACGTGGTCGTTAATCGGTGTCGAGAATCGTTTTCCGATATGTGTTACGAAAGCATTGGACTATAATTTTACGAATGAAGGTGGAATCGATTATCGTTTTCGTTTCTTAAAAAACATTATGGGGCTGTGGATGATCCAAGAAGTGAAACGTCTTTACGATGATCAATACAGCTTTGCGGAGCTAGTGGAATTGGCAAATGCCGCAACAAAATTCCAATCCACGGTTAATGTGGATGATGATCGTTTCCTTAATCCTCAAAACATGATTGAGGAAATTCAGAACTATTGTCTTGAAACACGTCAACCTGCACCTCGTACACCAGGTGAAGTGGCAAAATGTGTGTTTGACAGTTTAGCAATTAGCTATCAAAAGGCAATTAGTCAAATTGAAGAAATCTATGAAAAAGAATTCCCGACAGTAAATGTAATTGGCGGTGGGTGCCAGAACGAGATGTTAAACCAATTAATTGCAAATACAACGCATAAAGAGGTGCTTGCTGGTCCAATCGAAGCAACGGCGATCGGTAATATCGTTTCTCAGTTGATTAGCTTAGGACGGGTTGAAGGAATTAATGAAGCGAGAAACCTTATTAAGGAATCTTTTGAAATGAAAAAGTATAAAGCAATAACAGTCTAACAATATTAGGAGGAATCTGAATGTCTATTAAAGAAAACTATGAAAAAGCTAAAAAAGACTATGAAAAATGGGGTGTTGACGTTGAGGCAGCACTGGAAAAGTTAAAGCAAGTACCGATTTCTATCCACTGTTGGCAAGGTGATGACGTAAGCGGTTTTGAAACGAATCAGCAGGAGTTATCTGGTGGAATCGATGTTACGGGTAACTATCCTGGTAAAGCAACAACACCTGAAGAGTTAAGAAGTGATTTAGAAAAAGCACTTTCCCTTATCCCAGGCAAACACCGCGTTAATTTACACGCAATCTATGGTGAAACACATGGAGAAGTAGTTGAAAGAGATGAGCTAGAGCCAAAACATTTTGAGAATTGGGTAGCTTGGGCGAAAGAAAATCAGTTAGGACTTGATTTTAATCCAACACTTTTCTCTCATCCGAAAGCAGATGATGGCTTAACTTTAGCTCATCCTGACAAAGAAGTTAGAGACTTTTGGATAAGACATTGTATTGCTAGCAGAAAGATTGCAGCGTATTTTGGTAAAGAATTAGGTACTCCTGCCTTAACAAATATTTGGATTCCCGATGGCTACAAAGACATTCCAAGTGACCGCCTGACACCAAGAAAGCGATTAAAGGATTCTTTGGATGAAATTTTTAAAGAAGACATTGATGAAAAATACAATGTTGATGCTGTTGAAAGTAAGCTATTCGGAATTGGTTCAGAAGCTTACGTAGTTGGATCACATGAATTTTATATGGGTTATGCTTGGAAAAACAATAAGCTATGCTTACTTGATACAGGGCATTATCACCCAACTGAAGTTGTCTCAAATAAAATTTCGGCAATGCTGTTATATAGTGATAAATTGGCGTTACACGTATCACGTCCTGTGAGATGGGACAGTGACCATGTTGTTATTCTCGATGACGAATTACGTGAGATCGGCTTGGAGATCGTTCGTAATGATGCTTTGGACAGAGTGATGATTGGACTGGATTTCTTTGATGCAAGTATTAACCGCGTTGCAGCCTGGACAATCGGAACACGCAACATGATCAAATCATTACTTTATGCTTTGCTTACTCCAAATGAACACTTAAAGCAATTGCAAGAGGACGGTAATTTTACCGATCGTCTAGCATTAATGGAAGAATTTAAAACATATCCATTTGGTGCGATTTGGGATTACTATTGCGATCAAATGGGTGTGCCGGTAAAAGAAGCATGGTTAGATGAAGTGAAAAGTTATGAGGAAGCTGTATTATCAAAAAGACAAACAAAAAAAGAAGCCTAAGAGGCTTCTTTTTTTGTTTAAACCAACCTATTCTGTCACGAATCGTACACAAACAAAAATAAACAGTATAATTATTGTTTGTTTGTATTGTTTTATTTTTGTTTTTGATTTAAAATAAGAGTATGAAATAAAACATTAACTGTGAGAGGAAGATTTGTTATGAAAACGATCCAAGAAATCGAAACTGATCTTTTTCTATTAGATGCTCCGTTCGTGAAGGAAATGATGGAAATAACATATAACATGTGGAAATTTAACTGGGATGAAAGAAATGGAGGAAATATTAGTTATTTGCTTCATGAAGAGGAAATAAGACGTTATTTACGCAACGACCATGTATTAAGGACAATTCCACTTGATTTTCCTGTTAAAGAGCTTGCCGGTAAATACTTTATTGTAACAGGATCAGGTAAATATTTTAAAAATGTAAAAGCGAGTCCAGCAGAATGCTTAGGAATTATTAAAGTATCAGAAAGTGGACAGAGTGTTGATTTGTTATGGGGGCTTTCTGGAGATGGAAAACCGACGAGTGAACTATCTGCTCATTTTAGAAGCCATATCACTCGATTAGCGGAAGACCCGAATCATCGTGTTATTATGCACACCCATGCTACCAATATTATTGCTATGACATTTACACACGATTTAAATGAGAAAAGCTTTTCAAAAACATTGTGGAAAATGTGTACCGAATGTATCGTTGTTTTTCCAGAAGGAGTCGGTATCCTACCATGGATGGTACCAGGAACTGATTTAATTGGCGAAGCAACGGCGGACAAAATGAGAGACACACGTCTTGTAATCTGGCCACACCACGGTATCCTTGGTGCTGGCGCATCGATTGATGACGCTTTTGGGCTTATTGAAACGGCCGAAAAAGCTGCACAGGTTTATATGCTCGTTAGTGCTCACCAAAGCGGAGTGAAACAATCAATTACGGATGATGAGCTTGTAGAGCTTGCACAGGCATTCGGAGTGAAGCCTAATTCAAAGTTTATTTAATAGTATGTTAAAGGAGTGGATCATCTGTATCTACTCCTTTTGTGTTTTATAAAAGGCTCTTTTATTTACACGTCATAGATGAAGTGAAATGCGTCGTAACGTAATGCTCGTGATTTCCGCTCCGGGCAGTCGCTTTCCGCGGGCACGGCTTCAGCTAACTCAGAAGCAAATGTTTTCGGTGGGACGAGTAATCGCAGTCCCAAAGTGCGCTTCTGAGTGGATCTTCAGCTCGCGCTATTCCCGCTGGAGTCGACTGCCCGGAGCTCCAATCACCCGACGCAAAGAGCGATCCCGTTAACAGCGGAGGAAATCCACTTTGACTCCTGCGGGAATAGTGGCCTAAGTGAGACCCCGCAGGAGCGAAGCGACGAGGAGGCTCACTAGCCCCCGCGGAAAGCGAAGTGGATTTCCGGAGCGGGTTAAGCACTCTCCAAGTTACGACGCATTCTAGCTATTTTATGAAATAAGAACAACTTCTTAGAAGACAACCTAATAAAGTAAACACAAAAACTCATTAAACAAAAATATATAAAAACAATTCAAAAATAAACGGAAATATGTTATGCTTTATTTATTAAGTTTTGGGGAGGAAATTAATAATGGTACAAAACAAATGGGATAACAATCAGGGGAATATTGAAAGCGGTTTAGACCAGCTTGTATATCGTTCGAATTTATTAGGATCGGATCGTTCTGTTGCAAACTGGGGTGGCGGTAATACGTCAACAAAATCAATGGAAAAAGATTTTCGTGGTAATGATGTTGAAGTAATGTGGGTGAAAGGTAGTGGATCTGACCTTGCTACAATGGGAGCAAAAAACTTCACAGGCTTGAAAATGGAGGACATTCGTCCGTTACTGGAGAAGGATGATATGTCTGATGAAGATATGGTAAATTACTTAGCACATTGCATGATTGATGCTAAGCATCCACGCTCTTCAATTGAAACATTATTACATGCATTTTTACCCTTTAAGCATGTTGATCATACACATCCAGATGCAATCATTAGCATTGCATGTGCAGATAACGGTAAAGAGGTTGCAAAGGAAATTTATGGAGACCGTTTTGTATGGGTTCCTTACATTCGACCTGGCTTCAAGCTTTCTAAAATGATCGCAGAAGGTGTGCAAAATAATCCAAATGCTGAATTAGTTATTATGGAAAAACACGGACTAGTTACGTGGGGAGAAACTTCTGAAGAAAGCTATCATAAAACGATTGCAATCATTCAGGAAGCAGAAGATTATATCACAGCAAAAGCAGAAGCAAAAACACACTTTGGTGGTGCGCAATCTGAAGCATTTACTGAAGAACAGCGTAAAGAGATTTTTGCAAAAGTATTACCAATTGTCCGTGGACAAGTTAGTAAAAATAATAAAATGCTCGTGACTTATGATGACAGTGATGAAATTTTAAACTTTGTAAATAGCACAGATGCAAAAGAGTTATCGCAAATCGGTGCGGCATGCCCGGACCATTTGGTGCACACGAAGCGCGTGCCACTATTTATTGATTGGGATCCAAGTAAAAAAGATATCGATGCTTTACTTGAAAGAGTTAAATTAGGCATTGCTGCATTTGAGGAAGAGTATGTTGCTTACTTTGAGCGCAACAAAGCAGAAGGTGACCAGTTAGTTGAAACTGCTCCACGTGTTGTCTTAATACCAGGTCTTGGCATGATCAATACAGGTAAAAACTGGACAGCGGCAAACGTAAGTGAATCTTTATACCACCGTGCAATCTCGGTTATGAAAGGCTCAACAACATTAGGCAACTTTGTATCG
This sequence comes from Radiobacillus sp. PE A8.2, assembly GCF_045635475.1. Lineage (NCBI taxonomy): Bacteria > Bacillati > Bacillota > Bacilli > Caryophanales > Bacillaceae > Radiobacillus > Radiobacillus sp. PE A8.2. The sequence continues at coordinate 26,812 of NZ_JBJGXI010000029.1, forward strand.
CTTGATGAAAGCGAATCGTATCATGTGGAATATTGGCCATTGGAGCTTTATAAATTGAGCCTTGCTCCAGCAGAAGCAGATTTCTCTCGTCAAATTGCATTTGTAACAGGTGGCGCAGGTGGCATTGGTAGCGCTACGTGTATCCGTCTTGTCCAAAGTGGTGCACATGTTGTTGTTGCTGACATTAATTTAGAAGGTGCACAAGAACTTGCATCAGAGATTAATGAACGATTTGGTGAAAATCGTGCAATTGCGGTGAGAATGGATGTAACAAAAGAAGCAGAGGTAAATGCTGCAATCCAACAATCGATCTTAACATATGGTGGCTTGGACATTATTGTGAACAATGCTGGTTTAGCAAGTTCAGCCCCTTTTGAAGAAACGACAATTGACCAGTGGAATTTAAATATTAACGTATTAGTAACGGGTTATTTCCTTGTTGCTAGAGAAGCATTTAAGCTGATGAAAGATCAAGCTATTGGTGGAAACATGGTGTTTGTCGGTTCGAAAAACTCGATTTACGCTGGTAAAAATGCAGCTGCATACAGTACGGCTAAGGCTGCAGAGGTACACCTTGCTCGTACAATCGCGGCTGATGGTGGAGAGTACGGTATTCGTGTCAATTCTGTCTTACCAGACGCAGTAATAAGAGGTTCAAAGATATGGGATTCGGCTTGGAAAGAAGAACGAGCTTCATCTTACGGAATTGGAACAGATGATTTGGAAGCACACTACCGTAAACGTACGATTCTAAATGTTAATATTCTGCCACAGGATATTGCCGAGATGATTGCATTCTTAGCTTCTGCAAAATCAGCGAAGACTACTGGATGTATGGTAACAGTTGATGGCGGAGTAGCGGCTGCCTTTACAAGATAATGATGGAGCCGGATAGGAAGTTAGTATTTCCTATCCGGCATTTATATATTTTTTCCGTTATAATAGAGTGAAAAAAGTAAGGGTTTGAGAAAGTAGGGATAACATGCTTGTAGCGGAAAGACAGCAAAAGATCGTTGCTCTCGTTAATGAACGCAAAAGTATCCGTGTAACGGAACTGAGTCAAACATTTTCGGTTACAGAAGAAACGATTCGAAGAGATTTAGAAAAACTTGAAAAAGAACAAAAACTAGCACGTAGTCATGGTGGCGCAGTAAGCGTGCAGCAAAATAATGATATCGAGTTACCATATACCCAGCGAGAAATCATGAATGTTTCTGAGAAGAAAGAGATCGCCTTGGCTGCAGTGAAACACGTTGTTAAAGGTGACAAAATTATTCTAGATGCAAGCACAACTGCCTGGTACATGGCAAAAGCCTTACCAAATGAAGCTATTACAGTAGTAACAAATTCAATTAAGGTTGCGATGGAGCTCAGTACAAAGAAAGAGATCACTGTCATCTCAACAGGTGGCACGCTGTTACCAGAATCATTATCCTATGTAGGTCCGCTCGCGGAGTCTGCCTTAGATACGTATCACGTTTATAAAGCATTTATATCTTGTAAAGGATTGCACCTTGAACGGGGTATTAGTGAATCAGATGAGCAGCAAGCACGAATTAAGAAAAAAATGATGGATATTGCTGACGCTGTTTATATCATGATTGACCACAGTAAGTTTGGTGTTCAAGCTTTTTCACGATTAAGCGGGCTGGATGCGATTGATCATATTATTACCGATAGTAAAATCGACTCTAACACGGTTCAACAAATTACCGATCGATCACTTAACTTAATGAAAGTATAAACGCTCCAATTCTCCACACGGTTATACTTCTATTAAAGTATCACATTTAGTCAATTTCATAATACTGATTTTTAGCTATCTTCATCCATATATAGTCGGATTAAATCGTCTCCGAACTATATATGGATGAAGATGGCTGTATAAGGTAATTATGAAATTGACTCACATTATAAAGTCTATTTAAAATTGGGGAGGGTGTCCCATGAAAGTTTCCTTGTTCATTACATGTCTTGGTGATGTGTTTTATGTAAATGCAGGAAAAGCAACCGTAGAGCTACTAGAACGATTTGGTTGTGAGGTAGATTTTCCAGAAACACAAACGTGTTGTGGACAACCAGCATACAACAGTGGATATCGTGAAAATACGAAGGCTGCTGCCAAAAACATGATCAATACTTTTGCACATTCGGAATACGTTGTTTGCCCATCGGGGTCGTGTGCTTATATGTTTCATGAATATCAATCAATGTTTCAGGATGATCCCTCGTGGCGTGAAAAAGCACGACTATTAAAAGAGAAAACCTACGAGCTAACGCAATTTATTATAGATGTATTAAAAATAGAAGATACTGGTTCCGAATTTTATGGAAAAGCAACCTATCATACATCATGCCACATGACACGCTTGCTTGGTGTAAGAGAAGCGCCTCTTAAACTGTTAAGTAAGGTAAAAGGACTAGAAATGATAGATTTACCAGAACGAGAGTCGTGCTGTGGCTTCGGCGGTACGTTTTCTGTGAAAATGCCTTCCATCTCTGAACAAATGGTTGATGAAAAGGTTCACCATATCGAAGGAACAGAAGCAGAATACCTGATTGGTGCAGATGGAGGATGCTTAATGAATATCGGTGGACGAATTAATCGTCAGAAGAAACCGATTAAAGTGATGCATATAGCGGAAATATTAAACAGTCGGGGTGAAAGCTAATGCCAATGCATATTGGAGAAAAGAATTTTCAGAACCGAGTGAATAAAGGACTAGAAGACGGATTTATGCGGGGCGCTGTTCGATCTGCGCAAACAAGGCTACAATCGAACCGTGGAAAAGCTGCTGATGAGCTAGGTGATTGGGAAGAGTGGCGCAGCCTTGGTCAAGAAATTCGTGAGCATACGATGGAAAACTTAGATTATTATTTGCAACAGTTAACAGACAAGGTATCTGAGCTTGGTGGTCACGTGTTTTTTGCCGAAACTGCTGAAGACGCAAACAACTACGTTAGCGAAGTTATTAAAAAGAAAAATGCAAAAAAAATTGCTAAGTCGAAATCGATGGTCACAGAAGAAATCGCATTGAATGATATTTTAGAGCAGCATGGTTGTGAAGTAATAGAAACTGATCTTGGTGAATACATTCTGCAAATTGATGATCATGACCCACCATCACACATCGTTGCACCAGCACTGCACAAAAATAAAGAACAGATTCGTGATGTGTTTAAAGAAAAGTTAGGTTATACCAAAACAGAGAAGCCTGAAGAATTAACTTTATTCGCACGTGAGCAACTTCGAAAAGAGTTCCTTGCTGCTGATGTAGGGATTACAGGATGTAATTTTGCTGTAGCCGAGTCGGGTTCATTTGCCCTCGTCACCAACGAAGGAAACGCAAGAATGGTCACAACCTTACCAAAAACGCAAATTACGGTTATGGGAATGGAACGAATTGTGCCGACTTGGGAAGAGCTGGATGTGTTGGTTAGCTTACTTACAAGAGCTGCGGTCGGACAGAAACTCACAAGTTATGTGACAGCACTAACAGGACCGAAAAAAAACGAAGAAGCGGATGGACCTGAAGAATTTCACTTAGTAATCGTTGATAACGGGCGTTCAAAGATATTAGGAACCGAATTTCAAGAGGCATTACATTGTATCCGTTGTGCAGCCTGTATTAATGTTTGTCCTGTCTATCGCCATGTTGGGGGACATGCTTATGGATCGATTTACCCAGGTCCAATCGGCGCTGTGTTAACACCGTTGCTAGGTGGATACGATGATTATAAGGAATTACCATATGCATCATCGTTATGCGGCGCGTGTACCGAAGTATGTCCAGTCAAGATACCATTACATGAGCATTTGATTCAGCATCGACAGAAAATCGTTGAGATAGAGAAAAAATCAGATTTAGCTGAAAGACTTGCTATGCGCGGGTTTAGTCAAGTAGCTGGGTCAGCCACACTTTTTAAAATTGCTACGAAAATGGCACCGTTTTTAGCGACCCCATTTGTAAAAAATGGGACAATATCGAATGGACCAGGACCGTTAAAAGCTTGGACGAATATGAGAGATTTACCATCCCCAGAAAAAGAGAGATTTAGAGATTGGTTTAAAAATCGAGATGGGGGTGGAAGTAAGCATGGGTAACGGCGAAATTAAAAATAGAGATGCCTTTCTACAGAACATTGCCAGTCAACTAGGTAGAGAGCGGAAAACTACTGGAGTAACCAGACCAACATGGAAGCATCAAGTACAGTGGAGTGTGCTTGCGAATCATACACAAGATCAACTTGTCGATGTGTTAGAAGAGCAATGCAAATCGATTCACACTTCATTCATTCGCACAAACGCTTCTGAACTAAGTGATTCCCTGTTAGCTGTTATTAAAGAATATGGTGGAAAATCTGTAATGATATCAGATGATTCACGATTTCAATCAGCTTCACTGCATGAATCGTTTGTGTCATGGGAAAACCAGGACATAGCTGTTCATAGGTGGGATCATCAAAAAAGTGAAGATAGTATCCGGATTGCTGAACAAGCAGATGTAGGAATCACCTATAGTGATATAACGTTATCAGAATCCGGAACCGTTGTACTTTTTAGTGATCAAGGGAAAGGGCGTTCCGTAAGCTTACTTCCTGCCACTTATATTGCGATTATTGCTAAGAGTACGATTGTACCACGGATGTCACAGGCAACAAGAGAGATTCACCAACGTGTTAAAGACGGAGAAAGTATTTCATCTTGTGTCAATTTTATTACTGGTCCGAGTAACAGTGCAGATATTGAAATGAACTTAGTCGTAGGTGTGCACGGACCGATTAAAGCTACCTATATCTTGGTTGAGGATCAATAAACTGTTATCTAAAACAGTTGGTCAAAACAAATCATCCTTAGCAGACACCGAAAAGGCTGCTAAGGATGATTGTCTTTTTATGGCAATGGCACCATCATAAAGATGTACTAAACTATAGGTCATTATGATCAAGTTGACTCTATTGTTTGCTTAATTCTTCAGCTCTATCAAATTCCTCAGAAATTTCTTCTGTAGGCTCTTTATCCAAAACACTAACGAGTAAAATACCAAGCCAGCCTAATACAAAGCCTGGAACGATTTCGTATAAATCAAAGATCCCAAAGATGCCACCTTCAAGCTGTTTCCATATAATAACGGTGAGTGCACCGAGAATAATCCCAACTAATGCACCATTTCTGGTCATTCGTTTCCAGAATAGGCTTAGAATGATGACTGGTCCAAATGCTGCACCGAAGCCACCCCATGCATAACTAACTAAATCCAGAATAGATGTAGCATTTTCATTATCTGGGTTGGATGGAAGTGCAAGTAAAACAGCAATTACAGCAATGAGAAGCACACCAAATCGACCGATCCAGACTAGTTCTTTATCGCTAGCGTCTTTTCTGAGAATAGCCTTATAAAAATCTTCAGCCAGTGCACTAGAAGACACGAGTAACTGGGAATCAATTGTACTCATAATAGCTGAAAGTATCGCTGCTAGTAAAAAGCCAGAAACCCATGGGTTAAACAAAACATCGGTAAAAAGCATGAATACCTTCTCACTGTTATCAACATCCCCAACAATTAGAGGATCATTAGCAAAGTATGCGATTCCGGCAAATCCGACGAAGATGGCACCAAATAAACCAACTACCATCCATGTCATCCCTATCAATCGTGCTACAGGGACATCTTTAACTGATCGGATTGCCATAAAACGAGTAATAATGTGTGGTTGACCGAAATAACCAAGCCCCCAAGCTAAAAGGGAAACAATAGCTATAAAACCCATTCCTTCGTACACATTTACATATGCAGAATCCATTTCGGCAACTGTTGAGACGGTTTCACTCCAGCCACCAAGTTTTTGAATTGCAACAATTGGAACGATAACCAATGCTAGAAACATCAGTATACCTTGAATAAAGTCAGTCCAACTTACAGCTAAAAACCCACCTAGAAAAGTGTATGAGATGATTACAAGTGCACCAATGATTAGTGCAGCATTATATGTCATGCCAAATGATTCTTGAAACAGAAGCGCACCACCGACAAGGCCTGAAGAGGTATAAAAAGTGAAAAAGATGAGAATTACAAGTGCAGAAATCGAGCGTAATGCCTTTGATTTATCACGGAAGCGATTTTCTAAGAAGTCTGGGACAGTGATGGAATCTTGTGCCACCTCAGTATAAGATCGTAAACGTCTTGCAACAAACTGCCAGTTTAAATATGCACCTATGGTTAATCCAATACATATCCAAATTGAATTCATTCCGGTCGCATAGGCGGCGCCAGGCATCCCTAACAATAACCAGCTACTCATGTCAGACGCACCTGCACTAAGTGCCGCCACTCCAGGCCCTAAACTTCTTCCACCGAGCACATAGTCTGATAGATTATTTGTTAAGCGGTAGGCAATAATACCAAGGGTAAGCATTCCTACTAAATAAGCAATAAAGGTAACTAATGTAGCTGTCTCCATAACTAATCCTGCCTCCTTTCCTTAATTAAGCTAATCACTGATAATACGACGGTTAACGGCATCGGAATTAATAACCAGAATAATGTTGCTGCTGTCATATTCCTACCTCCTTTATTTATTTAAAACGATAAATTAAATCGTTTTATTCGGTAATTTAGTTCACCAATTTGTCACAAGTTGTGTAAAAAAAGGGGAGCTAATAAACTCCCCATTTTCATATATTTAGTTAAAGCATTTCAGATGTTGTCTTTCCTTGTAAGAAGTGCAGTAGGTAATCAGGTCCGCCTGCTTTAGAATCAGTTCCTGACATATTAAACCCACCAAATGGGTGATAACCGACGATTGCACCTGTACAATTTCTGTTTAAGTACAAGTTTCCGACATGAAAATCTTCTTGCGCTTGCTCCCAGTGCTCTCGATTATTCGTAATCACTGCACCAGTTAACCCGTATTCGGTATTATTAGCAATATCAATTGCATGATTAAAATCGGTTGCTTTACAAAACGCGACTACCGGACCAAAAATTTCCTCCTGCATCAGACGAGCATCTTCGCTGACATCTGCGACGATCGTCGGTGCGAAAAACCAACCTTTAGATCTATCACCATGTCCGCCTGTCATTATGCGGCCTTCATTTGCACCAATATCAACATAACTCACAATTTTATCGTAGGCTGCTTGATCAATTACAGGTCCCATATAGTTATCAACATCCACGGGATTACCAACAGTTAACTCATTGGTGATCTCGACGGCACGGTTTAATACTTGGTCGTATACATCCTGATGTACAACGGCTCGGGAACCAGCGGAGCACTTTTGACCGGAGAATCCGAAAGCAGATACGACAATTGCTTGTGCTGCTAACTCAAGGTCGGAATCCTTATCAACGACAACGGTATCTTTGCCACCCATTTCAGCAACAACACGCTTCAACCAAACTTGACCAGGATTCACCTTTGCTGCACGTTCGAAAATTCTTAGTCCAACTTCTTTTGAACCAGTAAAACTTATGAAACGAGTGCGAGGATGATCGACTAAATAGTCACCAACTTCTGCGCCACTACCTGGAACATAGTTAATGACGCCTGCTGGAAGTCCTGCTTCTTCTAGAACCTCCATAAATTTATAAGCGATAACAGGGGTTGTGCTGGCTGGTTTTAATAAAACGGTGTTCCCTGTAACCATCGGCCCCACCGTTGTCCCACACATAATTGCAAATAAGAAGTTCCAAGGAGAAATAACGACGCCAACCCCTAAGGGAATATAAGAGAAGCGGTTATTTTCAATTGGACGGCTGTTAATTGGCATACCGTCTTTTAAACGAAGCATCTGACGTCCATAATATTCCATAAAATCAATCGCTTCTGCTGTATCTGCATCAGCCTCTTTCCAAGGTTTCCCACCCTCTTTAACGAGTAGAGCAGAAAATTCATGCTTTCGCTTGCGTGTTATTGCAGCGGCTCGGAACAAAATATCTGCACGCATTTCCGGTTGAGACTTTCTCCACGTTTTAAAGGTTTGATCAGCGACTTGCATTGCTTTTTCAGCAAGCTCTTTATTTGCTTTTGAAACTATGCCAATAATTTCTTCACGGTTTGCTGGGTTTACAGAAATGATTTTTTCCCCTGTTGTAATCCGTTGTCCACCTATGATTAAGGGATATTCTTGACCTAAATAGCCTTCTACCTTTTTGAGGGCTTGTTGAAATGCTTTTTTATTTTCTTCTACGGTAAAATCTGTAAACGGTTCATGACGATAGGGCTGTACCATAGTTTGTGCCTCCTTTGATATTTATAGATTAATAGAAATCGGCTGATAGCCTAGCTTTTCTATTCATAGTAGTTGTCCCTGCTTAATATGCCTTATTTAAACAAGTTTTTGAGAACGAACCAGACATTTGCGGGTCTTTCAGCTAGCCGCCGCATAAAATAACCAAACCAGTCCACACCAAAGGGAACATATACACGAACCTTGTAACCTTGTTCTACGAGCTGTTTTTGTAAATCATCACAAATGCCGAACAACATTTGAAATTCAAATTGATCACCAGCAATATTATTAGTTTCAACAAAATCTTTCGTTGCTTGAATGATCTTGTCATCTTGTGTTGCAATTGCAGTGTAATTGCCATTTAGCAAGTGTGTTTTAATGATTGATAAAAAGTTAGCATCAACGTCTTGTTTGTCTGGGAATGCTACCTCATGTGACTCCTTATACGCTCCTTTGACGAGACGAAGGTTAGCCTGGTAATCATTTAAACGTTCCATATCTTCTTTTGTGCGATAAAGATACGCTTGTATAACCACTCCAAAATTGTCATAGTGCGCGCGTAATTCCTTATAAATATCTAAAGTAACCTGGCAATGAGAATAATCTTCCATATCAATGCGAACAAAAATTTCGTAATCTTTTGCTCGTCTTAGGATGGCATGCATGTGTGCGATACAAACATCCTTACTAATGTCTAAACCTAAAGATGTCAGCTTTAAAGATACATGGGATTGTACACCTGACTCTTCAATTGCATCTAGAGTTTGTAGTACCATTTGAGCAGATTGATTTGCATCATGTTCATTAAGAACAAATTCTCCTAAGTGATCAAGGGTAACTACTCTACCATCCATATTTAATCTGGAAACTGTCTCAATTGCTTGGTGTAGCGTTTCACCAGCGACAAACTTACTTGCACCAAAGCGGTGTCCAAACTTCTTAGCAAGTTTATTTGCAAATTTGCTCTTCGCAAATGACAGAAAAAAACTACGCATTATTGCTTCCATAGACATCATCCTTCCAATCGTTCGACATTGCATTTGATGAAAGCGCAATCATTATTGTTTTGAAAAAGTTGTACTATGACTATAAGCTTAGCGTGTATTGTCTTTGAATACATCGTGGGAATTGTCCAACATTTTCATAGACTTTTTGTGTTCTAACCACAAGTGATGATTTTTTCAATACGAATTCACATTACTTTTTATATTTTTGTAGCAATAAATCAATATATAATACCGTTCGTTGATTAATATCATCGAATTCAATTTGTGTAAGTTCTGTAATTCTCTTCATTCGGTAATTTAACGTGTTCGGGTGAATAAAGAGCGCTTCTGCTGTCTCTTTACCTTTACAGTTACTTGTGATGTATTTCTCTAGTGTGATAAGAAGTTCTGTACGATTTTCAATATCGTATTGGTTTAAAATGGAGATTGTATTATTTTCATAGCCTTCCTTGATGTATGTTTCTTGAAAAACGGGTAATAGACGAAAAATACCTAACCTAGGGTAGAAGTATGATATAGCTTCAGAATCAATTGATTTACGGATGTTAATGACTTCCATTGCCTCTAAGTAACGCCTAGGCATACCTAAAAATTGACAAGATTCATTACTGACCCCGACTTGGATGAGCTCTTCACTCGCCTGGTAATTCAGTATAAGTTGAATCAGGCGGTTCGCAATCAAATTTATATCTTCGGTTGTTTTATCTCCTTTTCCGATTAGGATCGTCAATTGATTTTCTTTTTTAATATAGCTCGAATGTATATTCTCAAATAAACAATAATAGTTCAAAAACCTTACGATCTTTTTCAAAGTGAATGTGTGTGATGTGTAGACGACTGCAATCGTATATTCAACTGGAAGTGTGAAATCTGCCATTTTAGCATCAAAGTAAACCATTTGTTCACTATGATAATATCCTTCTAGTAATCGTCTGAAAATGAGGTCATCCTTTGATTGGGAGGGAGGATTGTTTTGCCGCATATAACTTACAATTTTATTTCCTATTAGTTTTATCAAATCGAAATCCTCAGATGTTAACCTGCGTGACGCTTCCTGAACCCACAAGTAAGCTACTGATACATCAACATCTCTGATACAAAAAGCTATTCGTTCTGTGAAATCTATTTTTTTAATAGCAGGTATACGAATCGGTTGCCGTGATGTCTCAATCGCATCGATAACTTTTTCTTCTATTAAACAACTAATAATATAGGCAGGTGCTTTCTTGCTAAGAATCGTGTTTTTACGAACATCATCCAAAATTTGATAATTACCACTATAGGTAATAAGTTCAAATGAAGTTGTTTCAAGTAAGACAGGATTTTGCAGTTGGTCGGAAAGGTATTCTACTAAATCGGACAATGTCTTATTATTAGTCGTGTGCTTCGTTTTTTCCTTCAATAAAGTTCACCCCTTTTTAAGAAATGTCCTCTTATAAGAGAGAGGTTAAGTAGATTAGCAGTTTATGAATACGCTAGTTATCTTCTGAAATTTCTATTAATCTCAAATAATTGTATATTTTTAGTTTTCTTTGTCAAAGATGATAGCACTAGGATCATCTCTAGATTATTACCATCCTATGCATCAAGTAAAGAAAATAGTAGTGCAATTATAGTTTGTCTGCTTGTAGCATAATACTCACGATTCAGAATCTATTAATGTATTTTATTTCAACTAAACAATACACGTCATAAATCGAACTAGCTTAAACTTTGCAGAGCAATATTATTAGGAATTAAGCATTTTACGAAATGAAGTAACTTAATGAATGTTTTTACATTGAACATTTAGGAGGATAAATATGTTTAACCAACATGCTATTCATTTTGTGATGGCCATCTTTGTTTCTCTAGGAGTGGCACAGACAACTTCGGCGGAAATTGAACAGCCTAAGCTTACGATGGTTAGTTATAAAATGGTGGCGCTTGAGAAAAAGGAAGTACCGGAATACTATGATTTGTTTCCACTGGAAGGAATTATTCTTACTTCATTAGAATCAGAAGTAAAACAGGATTTAATTGATGAAGAGACAGTGGAGCTTATAAAAGAATTTGAGGTAGAAGGTAAACAGACGAAGGAAAACTATCGGATTGATCGCCTGTCTATGGTTCCTAAACAAACGTTATTAGATATTATCAATACGAATGGTGAAAACCTATTAACTGCGCACGTTGATGATTTTTATGAAGCAGCTGCCAAATTTAAGATTGATCCGCTATTTTTAGTTGCAGTAGCCGTTCATGAGACTGGTTATGGTACATCCTATAATATAAAGCAACGGAATAACGTCGGTGGTGTTCGCTGTATTTCTGATAAAGCTGTGAAAGAGGAGTTCAATATTGTAGCTTGTCAAAACAGTAAAAGTCGTGGTGCCTTTTCCGTGTATGCATCGATTGAGGACTCGATTATGCATAAAGCATATTTTTTAAGGAATATATATGTGGACAAGGGATTAGTAACAATTGCACAAGTAGGTAGAAAGTATGCTCCAAGTAGTGATCCAAGCAACACAGACGGTATAAATAGTTATTGGGCAACAAATGTGAGCAGACTGATCAAGACCAATATGACAACTTAAGATTAGTGAAAATTGTAGTGAAACTAATATTTAAGGCATTGAGGGTGTGAAGATTAAATCATAACGGTAACAATATTAAAGAAGTAGCCAAAATTTGATGGTTACTTCTTTTTGGTATAGTAAATCAAGCTATATCTCTGTCGCCAGCATTTTAACTTAATATTGTAGAGGGATATCATTTTGAGCTATGAGGTTTACATATATATTTTGTTGTGTAAAAATAGGGAAAGAACTTTAAGAAATGAGGTAACATGTATGAAAAAATTTGCTATTGTCATTACATTACTATTAACAACTTTATTCGTTGCTGCATGTAATAGTGATAATGAAAACGAACAAACAACTGCTGATGGTGAAAATGGTGAAGCTAATCAAGAACAAACGACTACACCTGAAACAACACCAGAACCAGAAGAATATCAAGTAGAAGAAGATGAGGTCGTAGCGATTGTAAACGGCGAAGAAATTCTCGGAGCACAATTCAATGAGGTTAGTACTCAAATTGTACAGTCTATGGCGCAAAATGGACAAGACACAAGCGACACAGAGACTGTAAAGCAATACACAGTTGACTCTGTTGTCGGACAAACACTTATTATGCAGGAAGCAGAGAAGCAAGACATTACCGTTTCAGACGAAGATATTGAAAATAGTCTGGAAGTAATAAGATCTCAATATGAGAATGAAGAGGCATTTACGGAAGCGTTGGAATCTAATAAATATACACTCGAATCATTAAAAGAAGATATTGAAGATGACCTTTATGTGCAAAATTATTTAGATCAAGTTCTTCCAAATTCGGAGGTAACGGATGAAGATGCACAAACTTATTATGATGAGGTTGCTAGTCAAAATGATGAACTTCCAGCATTTGAAGAAGTAAAAGAGACAATAAAACAAATGTTGAGTGAACAAAAACAAAACGAAGAGACGAATAAACTAATTGAAGAATTAAGAGGAAATAGTGACATTGAGGTACTTATTTAATCGTAAGGTAGCAAAGGGTCGTTTTGAAGCCAGTTATGGCATTAAAACGACCCTTTTTTTTTTGCTAGGAAATTATAAAATATACTAAATGTTGATAACATTAAGCATTAGCCACGGCCAGCTCCAAGCACCAGCGACTAGCGAGACTTCCCCTCACCTCATGACACGATAAGTCAACATCGATTCAGGTTTTATGGAAGGTCGACTAAAAGCGGACTTGTCGTCCAACGTCGACATACCCCTTATGCAGGGGCATGTTTCCTTACTCCATCGAAAATATAGAACAATTTTCTTCGTGCGAGGTAAAGCTTCGAAGCTTACTCTGGTCCTACGGTTCAGTCCAAATGTCTTCGGTGGACGAGTAATCGCACTAAGGAAAGCTACAATGAATATACACCGCAGAAACAAGTGATTTTATTGTTTCGAGTCCCAGTCCGTACGTCGCTAACCGGCGCTCTGCGCTTTTGTTACTAGATAAGCAGGGCACTTGTTTAGCAACATATGATGGCGAGTGAAATCTAGTTGGTTGCTGGGTACTGGAGCTAGGCATCTCCGAAGTGGCAAGTATAGCTTTTAGTTTTGATTCCCAGGATGCCCAGAGCTTTTCTAACTGCTTGTCTATCAAACAACTATGACCTTAATTAAAAGCATGTTAAAATAGAAGCGTACGTATAAAAATGGAGGTGCAGAGATGGGCAAACGATTATTACTATTCATATTAACCAATATACTTGTAATGACGACGATTGTGATCGTCTGGTCACTTATCACGACTTATACTGGTATCAGCGGTTCATTTGAAGCTGAAGGAACGGTATTAGGAATCGATTACGTCTCATTAATGGTATTCAGCATACTCGTAGGTTTTGCAGGATCGTTCATCTCACTATGGATATCACGTTGGATGGCTAAGAAAATGATGAAGGTGAAAGTTTTGGATCCAGATGGAGCTTTATCTGGTTATGAACGTGCTGTTGTTGAAAAGGTTCACCGCTTTTCACGTGCAGCTGGATTAACACATATGCCTCAGGTTGGTATTTATCAATCAAGAGAAGTGAATGCATTCGCAACTGGTCCATCCAAAAAACGTTCACTCGTTGCGGTTTCAACTGGATTATTGGAGTCCATGGATGATGCAGCTGTTGAAGGCGTTATTGCACATGAAGTTGCACACGTAGCAAACGGTGATATGGTTACCATGACATTGCTGCAAGGTATTGTGAACACGTTCGTTGTATTTTTCTCAAGAATCGTAGCGATTGTCGTTTCACGTTTCGTACGTTCTGAATTGCAAATGATCGTTCAATTCGCAGCTATTATTGTCTTCCAAATCCTATTCTCAATTCTTGGTAGCATTGTTGTTAGTGCATATTCGAGACATCGAGAATACCATGCTGATCGTGGCGGTGCTGATTTAGCCGGTCGTGATAAAATGGCACATGCGTTGCGCTCACTTAAATCATATGTTGATCGTGCGAAACTCAATGATCATACGGATGACTCAGCAATTCAAACGATGAAAATAAATGGAAAACGTGGGATGATGTCACTTTTTTCATCTCACCCTGACTTAGATGATCGAATTGCACGCCTAGAACAAAGATAATATTGAGTAATTAGAAGCAACTGCATTTTTATAGAGCAGTTGCTTTTTATTGCAAATTTTTAGTAACTTAGTCAATTTCATAATACTGATTTTTAGCTATCCGCATCCGTATATAGTCGGATGCAGATAGCTGTATAAGGTATTTATGAAATTGACTTAACTATTTATAGTCGAAACTAAAGACAGGTACCCTTCCTTTTTCTGTCCTGCATCATATACATAAAATAAAGGCGGAAAAAAGGAGGGGATTCGATGTTTCAGCAACAACGACCATTTTATCCAAACAGAACAAGATCACATCAGCCGTTGCCAAGGCGAGCAATGCCATTCCAGGCTCCAGTAGCTCCACCAAGAAGAACTCCTATTCGACTACCAAGACCACCCATTGCTGGACGTCCAGCTGGTGGACAATTAAACAACGTACTGGCCAATTTTCGTAAGTCAGATGGAAAATGGGATACGAAAAAAATATCATCATCTGCAACACAAATGATGAGCTATTATGATCAATTTAAAAAGTTTAGTCCGATGATTATGAGCTTTTTAGGCAAATAGGCAAGCGAGAAGATGTCCGTATATGTATACGGCATCTTCTCGCTTAGTTTTTAACGGAAAGGGTTACTGTATATGAAAGAATCCACGATGCAGAATGGCAGTTCATTATTAGCAACCATGATCTGCCATAATTTTTCTTAACTTCGGTTTGGCGAGTCGTGCCCAATTTTTAACGGCATCAGTGCTCACCTGATGTCTCCTCGCAATTTCTTTTATAGATACGTCATCTAGAACGAAAAGTGTAAACCAAATCATTTGCTTCTTGCTAAGTGCTTTTTCAATTTTATTTAGAAGATAAGGGTCAATATTGGGTTGGATCATTGTTGATACCATACTTAACTCTGCTGAAGCTGATGCAATATAAGCATTTTCCTTCTCAGTTTGACGATTCTTTTTTCGAATTAAACTAATTAGTGTTTTGTGAATGAGAAAATAGGCGTAAGTGGAGAACTTGCCCTTGTTTGGATCATAGTTATTTGTTGCCTTCCATAAAGCGATGATTCCTTCTTGATAAAATTCTTGCTCAGGGTCACGAATTCCTAATTTGTTCATTAAGTAATAAATCATATTTTCATGTTCAGATAAAATATCTTGAAATGGACGTGTTTCCAAAATTGCCTCTTTTAGGTAAAGACGCCTTTACTTGTTATTCCGCGGTAAGTTAATTATAGGAAAGCGCATTGAGTAAAGCAGGTAAGCAAACATGAAGTTTGGATAGGCGCTATGGCAGAATTTTGGTGTAAAAATGCATATTCAGTATGGAAAATGCAATTTTGGAACAAACCCGCAAACGTTTGATGCGGATATAAAAAGGCACTTGCATAAAGTACCTCGATTATGAAAAAATCCTGAAATGAGTGGACACAATTTCGTTCACTATTTTTGGCTGAATATAGGGCGTGGTCTACTAGACGCATCAGTGAATGATTCGTTTGATTTGGGTCATCTGGCTTTATTAATGCACCTGTAACCCCGGATCTTGCTGTTACAGTAATCTCTTGGCTATTAATGATAATGCTACTTTTAGCTATTTTTTTGCGAATCAGGTTAGCGAGGTTATACGCTGCATCAATGGAACAATGGGGCATACATATGATAAAAAACTAGCCAGTATGGTACTAATAAGCCTGCAACAATCGTTGAAATTTGCATCTGAAACCTAAAAACATTTTACTTCAACTCGATCATTAGTCTTAGCATGCTTATCGTAAGACATAGGTACAGAAACAGAGAGTGAACATAAAACCAAGGACCAAATTCAAGATTATTGATGAACAAGGGAATATTTTGTGAAGCTGCACCGAGCTATAGTAAAGATTGTTAAAATTGGAATCAGAAATAGAAGATAAAAGAACAATCTTCTCAGATTATGACCAACATAGTTTCAAACACGTTAATAAATTGAAAACAGGAATAAAAGGTATTGCTAAATATCAACTCGTAGCCAGAACTTATACTGTGCCAAAGAGGAACTAGAAAGCTCAAAAAAGTATGCAAACGATAAACAAGCGGATAGGAAAGATAATACAACAAATTACTTTGCACCTGGCTCATTTTTGATCTTTACCCATGCATAAATCAATAAAAAAACACTCAATAATCCGCCGACTACTAAGGCGATTTTAAACCATATAAATGCTTGTTACATTGTCACGCTCCAATTATTATTGTTAGTATAGTCAATTTCATAATACTGATTGCTGTGTACGGTAATTATGAAATTGACTCAGTTGTCTGTTTTATTATATGGAAGCTTAATAGTTTTTGACTATATGGAATTTATTATTAAATTAAAGCGCGTTATATTGTACCTATATGGTATGCTATATTAATTACCTTTTATGGTCTATCTAGTTTGGATCGACTCAGTTCTAAAGGCTGTATTATGAATTATTAAATTTATCCAGATGGGAATATTACAATGAGAATACCAACACCTAAAATGTTTTCCTGGTTTGCAGTTATTGTTTGGATGGCGATAATTTTTTACCTATCTGCCCAAGTGGCCGACACTTCAAATCAGTTGAGTTCAGGAATTACAGAAGTAATTGTTAGATTGATCGAGAAAGTATCTACTAAATTAGATTTATCTAATTTTAACTTTTTTGTAAGAAAGACGGCCCATTTTACTGCTTATATGGTTCTGGGCATATTAGTTATCCATGCGATGCGAAACAGTACTGGAATAACTTATCGCAGTATTGTTATTTCTTTATCGATTTGCATTTTATATGCAATATCAGATGAATTACATCAAATGTTTGTTCCTGGCCGCGGGCCCGCAGTATGGGATGTTTGTATTGATAGTGCAGGTGCTATTGTAGGGATTGGCTTATATTTTATTTTGTGGAGGATCACTAAGAAATCTTATTTTAGATAGCTTCATCGCGATTAAAAATCCAAAATAAGATGGTCCACAGGCACAACCGATTTACTGTTTCTAAATTTACCAGGGGCTATGCCTAAGTAAGAACGAAAAACTTTGCTAAAATAGTTTCCATTGGCATAGCCAACTTTAATTGCCACTTCTTCAATGGTAAGCTCTTGATTTTTTAATAATTCAATCGCTTTGTTCAATCTTATTTTCGTTACATATTGTAAAGGTGTAGCATTAGTTGTCTGATGGAAAAGACGAGTGAAATGAAATTTCGATTTACCTGATGCTGTTACAATATCATCCAGTGAAATGGGTTCTGTGTAGTATGTTTGCATAAAATCGACCGCTTTTGAAACGGGCTCCGGCCACTCACTTTTAGCAGGATTGGTGTTATATATGGAGCGGAACACTTCCATTAGAAAAGTATACGCATAGGTAGAAGCTTCAAAAGCATCATGCAGCTCGTTATTCATCACTTTTTTAAACAGGTCAAAAAACAAGTTGATCGGTGAATCATGCAGTCCAAGCTTAATAACTGGACCTACTTTATTAGTTATTTCCTCAAAACTTCTCAATGCTTCTTCTCCGTATAACGTTAAGTAAATAAATTCCCATTCGTGACTGTCGCTAGGTAAATAATAGCGGTGGTCGCTTGGAATTTTAACAAAGAAGGCATCCCCAGGTTTGAGGTAATACGTTTGATTCTCAACTCTAATTTCTCCTTTGCCATCAAGCGTATACTGAAAAACAATTCTCCCAGTTTCCTTTCTGGATAAGCCATCCCAATCATATAATTCACTCGTCTGCGTTTCCCACCCTAAGGAATGGATACCTGTAACGCGCTCTTGATGCGCACCTTTAAATCTTATTCCAAAAGACTGATGTTCTAAAGACTTTTTTAATAGCAATATTTTACCTGCCTTTCTGCTTTATTTACCATTGAGAAAGCGCTTTATACAATTTAAGATTATTATAGCAGGTATGTTGACTTACTAAGAGAAAATTTCACGAAAAATGTTGAAAGTTTTTTATTACCTAAATAATAGAAAAGGTGGAAGTTAAAGAATGTCAAAAATTACTTTTTTAGGTGCAGGAAGTACAGTGTTCGCAAAAAATGTTCTTGGTGATTGTATGACAGTTCCAGCATTACAAGACTTTGAGTTTGCATTATTTGATATTGATCATCAGCGACTAACAGATTCTGAACAAATGCTGCAAAATTTGAAAGAAAGCCTTGGGTCAACAGTGAGAATCACGGCATATACCGATCGTAAAGAAGCGTTAGCTGGCGCGAAATACGTTATTAATGCAATACAGGTTGGTGGCTATGATCCAAGTACTATTATCGATTTTGAGATTCCTAAAAAATACGGTTTACGACAAACAATTGCAGATACGATCGGTATTGGGGGGATTTTCAGAAGCTTGCGAACGATTCCTGTAATGATGGATTTTGCCAAAGACATGCAGGAAGTGTGTCCAGATGCTTGGTTTTTGAATTATTCAAACCCAATGGCTGTACTTACAGGAACGATGATTCGACACGGCGGGATTAAAACGGTTGGCTTATGCCACAGTGTACAAGGGTGTGCGGATGATTTGCTAAAATCATTGGAAATGCCAACAGACCATGTGCAATGGAAAATAGCTGGTATTAATCACTTAGCATGGCTACTCGAAATTAATCGTAATGGCGAGGACCTATACCCAGAAATTAAAAGAAGAGCAAGAGAAAAGCAAAAAATGAAACATGACGATATGGTCCGTTTTGAATTAATGGAGCGATTTGGTTATTATGTGACTGAATCCTCAGAACATAATGCAGAATATCATCCATATTTCATTAAAAGTAACTATCCTGAGCTAATTGATCGATTTAACATTCCGTTAGACGAATATCCACGTCGCTGTGTTAATCAGATTGAAGGCTGGAAGAAAATGCGTGAGGACTTAGTTAATGACAAAAATCTGACCCACCAGCGCACTCATGAATATGGTTCGTATATTATTGAGGCAATGGAGACAGATCAACCATTTAAAATTGGAGGAAACGTGTTAAACACAGGAAGGTTAATAAGCAATCTACCTGAAAAAGCGTGTGTGGAAGTTCCGTGTTTAGTAGATGCAAGCGGCGTGACACCGACATATGTAGGTGATTTACCTGAACAATTAGCAGCGCTGAACAGAACAAACATAAATACACAGTTACTTACGATTGAAGCTGCAATGACCAGAAAAAAAGAACATATATATCACGCGGCAATGTTAGATCCGCATACAGCAGCAGAATTATCGATAGATGACATTGTTAGCTTGTGTGATGATTTAATCGAAGCACATGGGGATTGGCTGCCGTTATTTGTGTGATAAATTTCATAGTGTTTCAATAGATTAGTAAAAAAGGAAATCAGTTGCAACTGATTTCCTTTTTAGTTATTTATACATATGCATAAACCGTTCCATATAGTAAATAAATACTTGATTCGTGTAGCTAGAAAAATACCAATCGCCGTTGTGTCCTGTAAAAGGCATTAATAGCAATGCAGATTTAGCATCATTTTGTTGATAGATTTGTTGAAAAGCTTTTGAAATAGAAGGATCAACGACCCCATCGATTGTACCCTGAAAAATCAATGCTGGTGGACTGTTCTCGCCAACAAGAAGTGATGGATCGCTTAATTTTTCCGTTTCTTCGATACCTACATTAGCTGCTAGTCCATTTGCAGCGTAGACTGGTATAATACCTTTGATTTGAAGTGCAGGATTTAAAATATTCTCGTATTCTCCGCTCGCGATGCCTAGTCCAACTGCATTCGCTAATTGTCCTCCGGCTGATGCTCCAGAAACAAATACAGACTCTATATCCGCAGCAAATGTATCTTGATTATCAACTAAATAATTAGTGAAAATACCAACATGTCGAACCATGTCATCGATAGTAAAATCACCTACGATATTTTCAGGGACAGGGGCATACTCAAAAAATTTGTCCTCATTGCTTAACCCGTACTGCAAGTCAAAAACTACATAGCCCTGACTAGCGAAATACTTGTTTACTTGGGCGTTATTGGATGCACCTTTGTCTCCGATTGTCCAACCACCGCCATGAATACGAATTAATACGGAATGCTTCTCGTCCGATGCTGTATCTTCCTTAGGCGGCATGTAAGCATCAAAGTGAAGTTTTATCCCTTCATCGACACCCTCTGTACCTTCGTAATACAAGATATTTTCCTTAACGATATAATCGTCAGTCGCCTTTCCAAAAAAGTATGCAGGCAAGGAAAAAGGTGTTTCTGCAAAATAACTTATATCCTCGGTGGTTGTGTTTCGCCACTCATCACCGAAGGCAGCCGCGAAATTTTCGCCTGCTTTTGGAATGTAAGCAATTGTCGTGAACATAGGTAAGCTGAAAATTACTGCAATTCCAATGCCTACAAGCGTTACAAGAAATTTTACTAGTAAGTTATTATTATTCATCTTTATAATAAGTGCCATAACGGCAAGTGTACTTATACTGAAAAACAAACCGTATCCAGGGAAAAACATTTCGAAAAAACCACCGCTTTGTCCTTGTAGAATTAGAAAGGATACATAGGCCCCAAGCAGAAGCAAAAGACTTGTTAAAATGGTGAAAACTATTTTAGATTTTCTTGGTTTATTATAACTACTAGAAAAGATAAATGGTGTACTTCCATGATTATTACGTTTTGATAATGTCATAATGCTGCCCAATATTAACAAATAAAAAACTAGAATAATAGTAACAACACTACGTGATGACGTATTAGATAAATTGGAAGCCGCTATTGTGTTAAAGATAGGAATAAGCGTCATGACTATAATCGTACTTAAGAGATATGTATAATCTAATCGTGCTTTCTCATTACGGATTAGTGCTACAACGATGTTCCCTAATAGCGTAAGGATTAACAATGCACCATAAACATTCCATATAGCAGAAACGATATCTGAAAAAAGATAAACCAATCCTCCAATAATCATCAGCAAATTTATAAGTATCAATGAGTTATATAAAGGTATTGCAAAAGCTTGACTTGATGATGGTTGAAGGAACGTTTGTGGCTTATATGATTTAAATGAACGATCCATATCGATACTCCTTTTTCTCCCATTATACAAGTGATAATGAGTATACGCCAATTCTTGTTATCTCATGAGCATTAACTTACTGGCTTTCATTCATGGCTTTGTGTAGATGTGAAGTGGAATGCGACGTGATGCACGTGATTTCCGCTCACGCGTCTAGCTATACCAACCGCTGAGGAGCAAACCGGATTGAGCGGCCATATTAGCGCTTATTTCGTTTGATTTTTTAATTTCTTGGATTTGACGGCCACCACAGCACTTGTTTACCGATATCAACTCGTTGAAACAACAAATGCATTCAAATAAGTGCGCTGGTGGCCGTACTCATCGACCGCAATTACATGCCTCCCCTACAACGCCTGTTTAGCACTACGTCGGATTCTAGCTAATATTCCACAATCATACTCCGCCTTATAAACATTAAAAAGCTGGAGAACGATATTTCAGCTCTCCAGCTTTTTATACTAATCGTGCATCGGTGCAACGACCTCTGTCAAATACGTAGCGATATCATGCATTTCCTGTTCTGATAAAGAGTCCTCAAATGCAGGCATGGTTGTTCCACCTAGTTTTACTTGCTGGATGACAGCCTCAATGTCTTCTGCCGCTGGACTAGTTTGCAAATTGGGACCATTATGTCCACCGGCGCCATCAGTACCATGGCATGCTAGACAATTATTTTCATATAGAGCTAGCCCTGCTGCATGGTCCCCAGCAGATACCGTTTCCTCACTATCTGTTTCCGTATCTTCTTCAGAATCACCTTCTTGCTGGTCAGCAGATGGCGGTGTTTCTCCACTATTAATCGTACCTTCTAATGAGAATGTCCACACTGAATCACCATGCTTGGTTCCAGCTAAGGAGTTACCAGCGGCATATACGGTAATATATTGTTTGCCATCAATTTCATAGGTGATCGGCGGTGCATTGACACCAGCATCGGTCATAAATTCCCACACTTGTTCACCTGTTGTTGCATTATAAGCAATAAATCTACCATCGTTATGACCGACGAATAATAGATTGCCTTTTGTCGTCATTGCACCACTATAAGCCATTGCATCCCATTTCTGTTGCCAAACAATCTTGTTCGTTTTAACATCCATTGCCGTAACTGTCCCTCTTGTAGGGGCTTCGGTAACAGGAGCAAAAATGCTGCCTATCCAAGCATGACCATCCTCAACAGCGTCTGCATCGAACTCTTCATCAC
The DNA here is from genome assembly GCF_045635475.1 of Radiobacillus sp. PE A8.2. Taxonomy (NCBI): domain Bacteria; kingdom Bacillati; phylum Bacillota; class Bacilli; order Caryophanales; family Bacillaceae; genus Radiobacillus; species Radiobacillus sp. PE A8.2. The sequence goes on from NZ_JBJGXI010000029.1 coordinate 49,479, forward strand.
TACGTGTATAGCTCATATACTGATCGGTAGCTAACACATAGAACAATTCAGTGTTTGGATTATAAGCAGATGGTGGCCAGTTTGCACCACCAGCAGGTCCTGGTTTCAACGTCACCGGTTCTTCCCAGAAAGGAGTAAATATGCCGCCGTATTTTCCTTCAAATTCATCCGACAGATCTCGCTCGATATCTTCTTCGGTGATTGTTTGCGGTGCAAACGCGTCACCAATTGGAATTGGTTGAGTGGCTGCTGTTTTTTGACGTTCATCTTGTGGCACAGGTGTTTCTTCGATACCGATGAGCGGTTCGCCGTTCGTGCGATCTAAGAAATAAATCCAACCAGTTTTCGATGCTTGCCCAAGCCCTTTTCGCATTTCACCTTCTATTTCTACATCAAATAAAATGATGGGATTTGGCGCATCTAAATCCCATATATCATGATGAACTTGTTGAAAGTGCCATTTATATTCTCCAGTTTTTGCATCAATGGCTACAACTGAGTTTGCATAAAGGTTATCTCCTTCACGTTTACTTCCATCAAGGTCAGGTGACGTGTTCCCAGTTGAAAAATATAGCAGTCCTAACTCAGGATCTACAGCAGGTGTTTGCCAAACGGGAGCTCCTCCTGTTAACCACGATTTGTTATCTTGTGGCCATGTTTCATGCCCTTTTTCCTCTGGACCTGGAATCGTGTAGAATCGCCACAATTCACGGCCCATCTCTGCGTCAAAGGCGGTAATCCGACCTCTGATTCCGTATTCTCCACCAGATACACCAGTGTACACCTTTCCATCAAAGTATAAGGGAGCGTTTGTAATGGTATACCCTTTTTCCCATTCATCGACTTGTGTTTCCCAAACTACTTCGCCAGTCTTTTGATCTAAGGCAACAAGTCTAGCGTCTAATAACCCGACAAACACTTTGCCTTCTCCAAGTGCTACTCCGCGACTCGTCCATCCGCAACAAACCGTTGTTAGTTTATCTGTTATATACGGTCGATATTCCCATATTTTTTCACCTGTTACCGCATCTAGCGCGAGTACGTCGTTTTCTCCAGTAATTACATACATAATACCATCAAAGACAATTGGTGATGCTTCTCCGGAAAATTTGAAATCCAAACCAGATTCTAATTTGGATACCCATTCACCTTTCAAGTTAGCTACGTTAGATGTATTTACTTGATCAAGCGGGGAATACCGTTGATTGGATAAATTCCCCCCATTAGTTAGCCAATTATTAGTTGGCAGCGCTTGCAATTGTTCTGATGTAAATGCAGGCGCAACTTCTCCATTAAACGTTTTATGTTGTTTTACAACTGGATGTTGCTCCTCCATTACTACAGGTTCAGAATCTTCCTCGGAATCTTCTTCCGGCTTTTCAGCAGGTTCCTCTTCAGGCTCTTTCTCCGTCTCATTATTGTTACTGCCTGCATTTTTAGTTATAAGTGATTGATCATCTGTTTCTGGTGCGGACTGATTATCTAATACGAGTATTTGGACGAAAGTACCAAATAAAAGAAAAACAGCTAAACCAATAACAACATACCAGGCTGTTCTGTCATTATTCAAAAAAGCACCTCCCCTTTACTATAAAAATATTCGAGATTGGATACTTTTATGCTAGCTTTGTAGTCTGACTAGAACCTTGATTTAATAGAATCTAACCGTTACGAACTCTGGAAAATGTTGAATAGTTAGTCAATTTCATCATGCTGATTTTAGCATCCATATACACTCGGATTAAACCGTCTCTGAACTATATATGGATGCGGATAGCTGTATAAGGTGATTATGAAATTGACTCAGTTTGTATGGAATAGGCGTGAAAAGTAAAAACTAGGCATATGAATGAAGTAAAATACGTGCGCGTTAGTGATTAGTAATGCAACAATAATGGTCAGAAGGGGATGAAATCATGAATCATTATGGATATCCGAAGCCTCAAGGATTATATCATCCGGAAAATGAACATGAAGCATGTGGCATTGGTATGATTGCGAACATTGATGGAACGAAATCACATGCAATTGTCCAGCATGCAGTAACGATATTGTGCAATTTGGAGCACAGAGGTGGACAATCTGCCGATATCAGTACAGGTGATGGTGCTGGAATTCTTACACAAATCCCGCATGCATTTTTTCAAGACAAATGTGAAGATTTAGATTTTCAACTTCCGCCAGCAGGTAAGTATGGTGTTGGTATGGTGTTTTTGCCGCAAGACCCAGAAATCAGGAGAAAAAGTCAACATAAATTAGAAAAAATTATTAAACAAGAAGGTCAACAAATCCTCGGATGGCGGACAGTACCAGTAAATGATTCGTTTGTCGGTGATTACGCGAAAAAGGTGAAGCCATTTATTAGACAAGTGTTCGTCGCTCCATCAGATGATATAACAACTCGCGAGAAGTTTGAGAGAAAACTGTATGTAATTCGTAAGCAGGCCGAAAAGAAGCTACATGAACTAGAGGATGAAGCTTACGATAACTTTTTTATTTGTAGCTTGTCAGCGTCCACGATTGTTTACAAGGGAATGTTAATCCCGGAACAATTGGACTCGTTTTATATCGATTTGAACAATCGTGATTATAAATCGGCGCTTGCGATTGTGCACTCTCGTTTTAGTACGAATACATTTCCCAGTTGGGAACGCGCACAACCGAATCGGTACATCGCCCATAATGGAGAATTTAATACGATTCGGGGAAATGTCAATTGGATGCGTGCACGTGAGGCACTTTGTACATCAGAATCTTTCTCAGGAGAGGATTTAGAAAAAGTGCTACCGGTGATTGACACGGATGGAAGTGACTCCACGATGTTTGACAATTGCTTTGAATTTCTTCACTTATCGGGTCGTTCTCTTGCTCATACGGCAATGATGATGATTCCTGAACCGTGGGTGAATGATCAAAGAATGAGCGAACAAAAGCGAGCATTTTACGAGTACCATAGTACATTGATGGAACCTTGGGACGGACCCGCTGCCATCATGTATACCGATGGTAGACAAATAGGTGCATGTTTAGATCGAAATGGCCTGCGACCTGCACGGTACTATGTGACCAAGGACGGTATGATCGTACTCGGTTCTGAAGTGGGAGCCTTAGATATTTTGCCAGAGGATGTCGTGTATAAAGACAGACTGCAACCTGGAAAAATGCTATTGGTTGATTTGGAAAAAGGGAAGATTATTCCTGATGAAGATATAAAAGAGAAAATTGTATCTGACAACCCATATCAACAATGGTTATCGGACTATAAAATTAACATGGAGGACCTCAAAGAGCATAAGGGAGACCAACAATCGCTGAACACAGATCAGCTTTTAGAACAGCAAATCGCATACGGATACACGACAGAAGAGTTGAACAAAATCTTAAAACCAATGGTAACCGATAAAAAGGATCCAGTTGGTTCGATGGGATATGACTCGCCGCTTGCTGTTTTATCCAAACGTCCGGAGTTGCTTTACAACTATTTCAAACAGCTGTTTGCGCAAGTAACCAACCCACCGATTGATGCCATTCGCGAGGAAATTGTGACAGCGGTTGAAACGACGATCGGCAAAGAAGGTAACTTGGTTAAGCCGGAGCCTGAGAGTTGTAGACATATTCGGTTGCATACACCAATACTGAACAATAAACAGTTAGAAACACTCCGACATAACAAATTGGATGATTTTCAACCAATCACGCTCTCGATTTTGTTTGATGTTAAGAAAGAGCCTAATTTGAATGATGTTTTAGATGGTCTGTTTAAGCGTGCAAAACAAGCGATTAGTGAAGGTGCAACATTACTTATCTTATCAGATCGAGGCTTAAATTCGAAACAGGCAGCAATCCCTGCATTACTTGCTGTATCAGGTTTGCACCATTACTTAATTCGAGCAGGCGTTCGCACCAAAGTGAGTATTTTAATTGAAACTGGAGAAGCACGACAAGTTCATCACTTTGCCACCTTGCTTGGCTATGGTGCGGAAGGCATTAATCCATACTTGGCATTCCGGTCATTGGAAGGATTAATTGATATGGGAGACCTTCGGGACATCTCATTAGATGAAGCTGTGGAAACATACATTCAATCTGCTACGGACGGTGTCATCAAAGTGTTATCAAAAATGGGAATATCAACAATCCAAAGCTATCGTGGTGCGCAAATTTTTGAAGCAGTTGGGATCCATCCTGATGTGATTGCAAAATATTTTACGCGAACTGCGTCCCGATTAGGTGGAATTAAAATAGACACGATAGCTGAGGAAGTAATGTTACGCCATAAACGTGCGTACGAACGAGCACGAGGTCGTGTGAAAGGATTGGAAACGGGTGATGATTTTCAGTGGCGACAAAATGCGGAAGATCATCAATACAATCCACATACAATCCATATGCTGCAGCATGCGTGTCGTTCGAATAATTATGAGTTATTCAAAAAGTATTCAACTATGATTACGGATACAGATAAGAATTTGCAGTCGCTAAGAGGATTGCTCGCTTTTAAGCAGAGGTCAGCAGTTCCAATTGAAGAAGTAGAATCAATCGACAGTATTTGCAAGAGATTTAAAACCGGTGCCATGTCCTATGGCTCGATAAGTGAAGAAGCACATGAATCGTTGGCGATTGCAATGAACCGGATTGGTGGTAAAAGTAATTCTGGTGAAGGTGGCGAGCACCCTGACCGATTTACGAAAGATGAGAACGGTGACTGGCGTCGAAGTGCGATCAAGCAAGTAGCTTCAGGCCGTTTTGGAGTATCTAGTCACTATCTTGTTAATGCGGATGAAATTCAAATAAAAATTGCCCAAGGAGCTAAGCCGGGAGAAGGCGGGCATTTACCGGGTAAAAAAGTCTATCCGTGGATTGCAGAAGTACGAGGATCAACGCCAGGTGTCGGTTTAATATCTCCGCCACCACACCATGATATTTACTCTATTGAGGATTTGGCGGAATTAATCTTTAACTTAAAAAATGCTAATCCACGTGCACGAATTAGTGTCAAACTCGTCTCGGCTGTTGGTGTTGGTACGATTGCTGCTGGTGTAGCGAAAGGGCGTGCCGATCTTGTCTTGATTAGTGGCTATGACGGAGGTACGGGTGCTGCTCCAAGAACGAGCTTAAAGCATACAGGTATGCCTTGGGAAATCGGTCTCGCGGAAACTCATCAAACGTTATTGTTAAATCGCTTGCGTGACCGGATCGTTGTAGAAACTGACGGTAAAATGATGACCGGACGGGATGTCGTTATTGCTGCATTACTTGGCGCGGAGGAATATGGTTTTTCAACAGCACCGTTAGTCGTACTAGGATGTACGATGATGCGCGTTTGTCACTTGAATACATGTCCGGTTGGGGTCGCCACCCAAGACCCAGAGCTACGAAAAAAGTTTACTGGAGCACCAGATCATGTTGTCAATTTTATGCTTTTTATTGCCAGAGAAGTAAGAGAGTTGATGGCCAAGCTAGGATTTAGGACGATTAACGAAATGATCGGCAGAACCGATGTATTGGAACGAGATGTAGCCATTGATCATTGGAAAGCAAAAGGCGTAGACTTATCTGCACTGTTACATCAACCGAATGTGCCAGACCAGGTTGGGCGTTATCAAACTGTTGAACAAGTGCATGGTCTCGATAAAACGTTAGATCAGCAAGAATTAATCCCGTTATGCAGGGATGCAATTGATAAAGGTGAGCCGGTGAAAACTTCCTTAGGTATTCGTAACATAAATAGGGCAGCAAGTACGATGCTCGGAAGTGAAATAACAAAGCGTTATGGCATGAATGGTTTGGCTGACGATACGATTTTCTTAAGACTTAGAGGGTCGGCAGGACAAAGCTTGGGTGCTTTTATTCCAAGAGGAATTACGCTATACCTTGTTGGAGATGCCAATGATTATGTTGGAAAAGGGTTGTCTGGTGGGAAAATCATTGCTCGACCATCTCGTAAATCGACATTTGAACCAGAAAAAAATACGATTATAGGTAACGTTGCATTTTACGGAGCAACTGCTGGTGAAGCATATATTTATGGCATCGCTGGCGAACGATTTTGTGTTCGAAATAGTGGAGCCAAAGTTGTTGTTGAAGGGGTAGGAGACCATGGTTGTGAATATATGACTGGGGGACGTGTGGTTGTATTAGGTGGTACAGGTAAAAACTTTGCGGCAGGCATGTCTGGAGGTGTTGCATATGTACTCGATGAATCTAAAGAAGATCGATTCCAAGATCAATGTAATCAAGAACTGGTCCAACTCGGAAAAATAGAAGATGATATTGAAGCAGATGAAGTCCTGCAAATGATTCATAAGTATGTAGAACATACGCAAAGTAAAAACGGACAACGAATCTTAGAAAATTGGCAATCGCTGCGCCATAAGTTTGTACGGATCATTCCGAAAGATTATTTGGAGATGAGACAAAGAATTATCAAATTAGAGGCAAGTGGATTAAGTAAGGATGAGGCAGCGATGAAGGCCTTTCAACAAGGAAATGAAATCGTTGATGCTATCAAATAAGTTTTTTCGTACAGTTATCATTACTTAACAAAGGATTGGAGGACACGTGTATGGGAAAGCCGACAGGATTTAAGGATTACCAGCGTCACACAACACCAGAGCGCGATCCTGAAAAGCGGACGAAAGATTGGCAGGATTATAAATTACCGATGTCTGAGGATCAGGCAAAAGTACAAGGTGCTCGTTGTATGGACTGCGGTATTCCGACATGCCAAACAGGAACAGATATGGATGGTTTAACTTCCGGGTGCCCGGTATATCATTTAATCCCCGAATGGAATGATTTAGTATATCAAGGTCAGTGGAAACAAGCATTAGAACGAGAACACAAAATGAACAATTTTCCCGAGTTCACAGGGATGGCATGCCCCGCCCCATGTGAAGGTGCGTGTGTGCTTGGAATTAATGAACCACCTGTAGCGATTCGCTCGATTGAGCGTTCCATCATTGAAAAAGGGTTCGACGAAGGTTGGGTAAAACCCGAACCCCCAAAGGTGCGAACAGAGAAAAAAGTTGCTATTGTTGGATCAGGTCCAGCTGGATTGGCGGCAGCCGCGCAATTAAATAAGGCTGGTCATCATGTCACAGTATATGAGCGTGCTGATCGAGTTGGAGGATTGCTAACCTACGGAATACCAGAGATGAAGCTTCCATATAAAGTTGTTCAACGACGGGTTGATTTGTTAAAAAAAGAAGGGATAACATTTGTAACAAATATGGAAATTGGTAAGGATTATCCGGAAGCAGAGCTTCGTGAAGACTTTGACGCTGTTATCCTTTGTGGAGGTGCATCAAAGCATCGTGATTTACAGGTAGAAGGCAGGGAGTTAAAAGGGGTTCACTTTGCGATGGAGTTTCTACAAGCGAACACGAAAAGCTTACTTGATTCTGAATTAGCAGATGGCAACTATATTTCTGCAGAAGGAAAAGATGTGATTGTCATCGGTGGCGGTGATACAGGCACAGATTGTCTCGCGACCAGTATTCGTCATGGTTGCAAAAGTCTTACTCAATTTGACTATAATGAAAAGAAATCAGCGGAGAGACAGGCGGACAATCCGTGGCCACAGTGGCCTGTCATCCACCGTGTTGAGTATGGACACAAAGAAGCAAAAGCTGTTCTTGGTAAGGATCCTCGAGCTTATATGGTGCAAACGAAAAAGTTCGTTGGTGATGAAAATGGACGAATCAAGGAAGTTCATACCATTGAGGTTGAGCAATACCTCGATGATAATGGCAATAAGATGAAACAAGAGATACCAGGCACAGAGAAAATATGGCCTGCACAGTTAGTACTACTAGCGATCGGTTTTACAGGCCCTGAGCAGCATTTAATCAAGGAAATGCAATTACGTACTGATCCTAGATCAAATATAAAAGCCGACTATGGTCAATATAAAACTAACTTAGATGGTGTGTTTGCAGCAGGAGATATTCGCCGCGGACAAAGCTTAATTGTCTGGGCGATTAACGAAGGTAGAGAAGCGGCAAGAGAATGTGACAGGTATCTGATGGGCAGCACCCAACTTCCATAAGTGGGGTGGCTGTCAATTATCTATATTTACAGAAGAAAACTGCACCTCAATCTGATTAAAATGGGATGCAGTTATATGGAAAGTGGAATCTGTTTCGAGAAATAGAGTAGAAAATTACATGCTTTCCAAAAGTTAAGATTGGTAATATAGCTTTGTTAACTCATCCATCACCCAATTCGTTCTAGCAGCAGATATGCTAGTACTAGGACTTTTTCCATTCCCTGTAAGTTCATTAACAATAGACTGAATAAGTGGCTGTTGAACATGTAAAGGGTTTTTGAAATCAAAACTTTGTTTGGATGTTTCAGTTTCTAAAATGATCGGATCATCTCCAAAAGTAGAAAAGGCTACTTTTCCATTCGTACCGACAATTTCATTTTGATCGACATGCTTATATCCGGAGAAACACCATGTACCTGTTCCGAGTATACCTGAATCAAATGTATAGGTTCCAGTTACGATGTCTTCTGCGTCATAGTTTCCTGCTTGATTGGATGCATATCCAGTTGCCTGTTTAATTGGTCCTAGTAAAAAGTCCAATATGTCTAGGGTATGACTGGCAAGGTCGAAGAAATATCCGCCTCCAGCAAGGGAAGGCTGGACTCTCCAAGGGGCGACCTGCTTATAATGCTGTTCACTACTGGCTTGGCGATATTGTGTCGTAGTCACAAAGCGAATGTCGCCAAGGATACCACTATCTAACAACTCTTTCACTTTTAAAAAACGAGGTAGAGCACGACGGTAATAGGCGACAAATAATGGTACATGTGCTGTTTCACATGCGTCTATCATTGCTTGGCATTGTCCGTAGTTTAATGCCATCGGTTTCTCTACATATACAACCTTGCCAGCAGCGGCAGCTTTTAACGTATATTCATGATGATATGCTGGTGGTGTGGCGATATAAATTGCATTGACCTGTGGGTCATCAATCAGTTTATCGGCATCGTCATACCATGATTCGACTTGGTGGCGTTGTGCGTAATCCTTGGCAAGCTCACCATCTCTCCGCATAACTGCAACTAACCTCGAATTATTTGCTTTTTGAAGGCCAGGTCCACTTTTAACTTCTGTGACCTCACCACATCCAATAATACCCCAACGAACTTCACTTAATTGTTTCATTTAATCACCTCAGCTTATTTATTCGGTAAGGAGGATCATAATTCCTTTAATCATATGTTTTTTAAAGCTAGTAACAGGGTATTGTATAAAATAAGGAGGGAATCTTTTCATGATTTCAGTAATACCAAATGGTATAGATTCGATTTTAGAGGTCACCATCGACGGTAAAATTGACGCGCAAGATATGGAAGAGTTTAAAGCGGAGTTTCATCAGAAAAGAGGAGAGCATGATAAGCTGAATCTTTTATTAGTGGTTCATGATCTCAAAGGACAATCATTGCAAGCAGTCGCAGAGGATTTAAAATTCGAAGCGAATCACTGGGATGAATTTGGTAAGATTGCCATCATCAGTGATAAGAAATGGATAGAAGTAACATCTAAGATTAGTGGTTACTTAGCGAAGCTAGAGGTAAAGCACTTTGATGTCGCGGAACGTGCGGAAGCAGAACACTGGTTGCTTCATTAATAAAAACGTAAATAAACGAGCCTGCTCCTCATGAGTAGGCTCGCTTCATGTATTAGAAGCTATCCACTTACTTTCGCTGTCTTAACTACTGGAGGAACTTGTTTTTTCTCGCTGGCGATCCACACAAGGCCAAGAGTAATAACAATTCCACCAACGATTTGGGTGATCCACAGTTTTTCATTGAAGAATAGTGCCCCTGCAATTGCAGCTGAAGCTGGAACGAAATAACGGTAAAAATTTGCTTTCGTAGCTCCAACTTGTTTCATGGATAGATTCCAAATAATAAAAGCAGCTACAGTACATAAGATAACATTGTACAGAACAGCACCCCACGTGATCAGTGAGACTTCATTCCATTGGATCGCACTCCAACCTGTTGCTGTACAAGGAATTAAAAAGATTGATCCAAATAGTATGTACCATGTTGTTACACGTAAAGGTGAATATTTTTGCATTAATGGCATGCACGCGAGATTAAAAAGTGCCCCAATTAAGCTGATTGACAGTGCCAGCAAATTCCCAAGCATATATTCCGAACCAAGATCAAAGCCATCTTTGCCACCAAGAATAATTAGCGATACACCGATTAGCGCAATGAACCCGCCAACAGCAAGTCTCAACGTCATTTTTTCACGCGTAAATAGTGGCGCAAAAAGAGCTGCGAAAATTGGCCACGGCGCTACATTTAATAAGGAAGCATTTGCTAAAGTTGTGTACTTAATCGAATACATGACGAGCATCTCTAAAATAGTTACACCGACAAAACCGATAACGGCAAGTTTTAGCAAATCCTTTTTGTCAACTTTGGTTGTACCTTCTGACCATTTCAAAAAAGCGAATAAGATAGGGAGTGCTAAACCAAAGCGAAGCAAGACAAATACTTCAGCAGGAAATACTTCCATTGCCCACCGTGAAACGCCAAAATTAATTCCCCATATGATTGCGACAGAGATTAAACCTACGTAATAAATTGCATTTGATTTCAATATAAGTCCACCCATTCTAAAAGTACCAAACGTACCAATTATCGCAGGTTTGTTAGTTTTTTACTATGATTTCACCTGTATTATTTCATGTTTTTAAAAAACTTAATAATTAAGTTCAATTAACTATTAAGGGTGGTGTATAATTGGACTATAGAAATGAGGTGAAGGTCAATTGAATGCTAACAGCAATCTTTACAAAGCAATAAAAGAAAAAAATGATCAATTGGGCGAATTTTTTGCAAATGAAGTAAGAAGCTTACTGTCAGATCAGCACTTCGTAAACCTGAATTCTAAGCAGTTAATGCTACTCGACTTGTTACATATAAAACCTGTAACAATGAATGAAATTGCTGCTGCTTTTCAAATAACACCAAGTGCGGCAAGCCAATTAGTGAAGAAGCTTGAAAACAGTAATTATGTAAGACGAGAAATTAATCTAGAAAACCGACGAGAAATTCTTGTCGAATTAGCGGAGAAAGGATTAGATTATATTAAGAAAATGGAAGAAACAGAATACTATTTAATGTCTAAGTACTATGGACAGCTAGATGAGAAAGATTTAATTCAACTTAAAAACATATTAGACAAATTATATGCAATTGCCGTAGTGAATGACGAAAATAGTGAAAGTGGGATGGCTAACAATGTTAACAGTACTAAGAAATAAAAAAGTATTGATTTATCTTGTTTCACTTCTTGCCATTATTTCAGCTAATTATGCGCTTTACCACACTCGAATCCTATCACCTATGCCAACGCATATTGCGTTAGCTTCTATCATAGATATGATGTTAATTATCCCTTTGTTAACATACTTCTTCGTAATAAGAAACAAGTTTTCATGGAAAACAATGGCACTTGTGATGTTAGCGGGATATGCTGTTGCTAATTTTGTGATTCCAAGCCAATATCTTCAACAATATGCGTTTCTTCCTTACTTTGTTGTCATTACTGAAGGGTTATTCATACTGTTAGAGCTATACATTTTATATAAAATCATTACCAAATTACCACGGTTAATTAATACATTTCGAACTGCCCAACACGATAGCTCATATTTCAAGCTTAATCTCCAAAAAACAGTCTCTAATACTTTTGAAGGCAAGTTAGCAGCTTTATTTGTTACAGAGTTATCGTTATTTTATTATGCATTATTTGCTTGGAGAAAAAAAGCAAGTACATCCGAGGGAGAAATGTTTAGCTATCATAAAAATACTAGCTGTATGGCAGTTTACGTGATGCTTATTCACGCAATGATCATTGAAACCGCGGCATTTCATTATTTTTTGCATCAATGGAATGAGTATATAGCTATTGTGTTACTGGTTGCTAATCTTTATGGTATTTTATTTCTCGTCGCAGAAATACAGGCAACACGTTTGACACCATATTTACTAACAAATAATGCATTACATCTTTATGTTGGATTTTCTCAGGGGATTACCATACCATTAGAGGAAATCAAATTGTTTCGACCATACATGGGGCCAGCAGAATTAACGAAGCACGAACGGAAACATGTATTTGTTGCGGTAGCGAAAGACTTAGAATTAGAACCCCAAAAAGCACAGTTTGAGATTATACTGCGAAATCCATTGCAATTACAGCTTCTATATGGATTTAAAAAAGAGGTAAATCGCGTTTTACTGAATGTTGATCAATCTGCTACGTTTGCTAATTCATTGGAATCTAAACTAAAATAGAGTCACTACTTTTAGTATAGATGCATCTTATTTTAACATGACACCTATGGTTGGGGAGGGATTAGGATTGGCTGAGAATCTGCTGCTTGCATTTGGATTAACCTTAATGGCAGGCCTGGCAACAGGAGTTGGAAGTGTGCTTGCTTTTTTTACATCAACTACGAATACGAAGTTCTTATCACTGTCACTAGGTTTTTCTGCTGGTGTCATGATTTATGTATCGATGGTTGAAATATTTGTAAAAGCACAAGGTGCATTAGTGTCTGCACTTGGAGTGGAAAAAGGAAGCTGGATGACAGTTGTTGGATTCTTTGCAGGCATGCTACTTATCGCATTGATCGATAAATTTATTCCGAAACAAGGCAATCCACATGAAATAAAAAAAGTCGAGGATATGAACAAAATTCCAAAGACTGCGATCCAAGATCCTGATTTATTAAAAATGGGTACATTTACTGCTTTAGCAATTGCTATTCATAATTTTCCAGAAGGTATCGCAACATTCACTTCAGCTTTACAAGATCCTGCCCTTGGAGTTGCCATTGCTGTAGCAATTGCGATTCACAACATCCCTGAGGGAATAGCAGTATCGGTTCCGATTTATTTCGCGACAGGAGATAAGCGAAAAGCATTTAAGCTTTCTTTCATGTCAGGCTTATCTGAGCCAATCGGAGCAATTGTTGCTTTTTTTATTTTAATGCCGTTTTTAAATGATGTTATGTTCGGAATGATTTTTGCAGCAGTTGCAGGCATCATGATTTTCATCTCGTTAGATGAATTATTGCCTGCTGCTAAAAGATACGATGAAGCCCATATCTCGATTTACGGTTTGATTGCAGGTATGGCTGTCATGGCACTAAGCTTATTGTTATTTATCTAAGCCATTTTATATAGCCGAAATTTGAACAACATGTCGAAGTGAAAAGGTGTTAAACATGCAATCAATTATTGTTATTGGATCAGGAATCCTCGGTGCATCTACTGCTTATCATTTAGCGAGACAAGGGGTGGAGGTCACCATTATTGATCGAAATGATCCTGGTCAAGCTACGAGTGCAGCAGCTGGCATTATATGTCCGTGGCTAACAAATCGAAGCAATGAAGCTTGGTACGAGTTAGTCAAAGCTGGTGCTAGCTATTATCCTGATCTGATTGAGGGTTTAAAAGCAGACGGGGAAACAGAAACAGGTTATGCTCAAGTTGGAGCGATAAATATTTTCGATACTGAGGAGAAATTAGATAGAAAGCTTGAAATTGCGTTGAAAAGTAGAGAAGATGCGCCGGAAATGGGAGCTATCTCGCGGTTATCTCCAATGGAAACAAAAGCATTGTTCCCGCCATTAGCAGATCACTATTGGGCTGTACATATTAGTGGTGCAGGCAAAGTTGATGGAGAGGAATTGCGAAATGCATTAATTCGTGCTGCACAAAAAAATGGCGCTAGGGTTGTTAATGGTGATGCGTCACTTATTTTTGAAGATTCAACCGTTACAGGTGTGAACGTTAGTGGAAGTTCACTTTATGCAGACAAAGTTATCGTAACCGGTGGAGTTTGGGCCAATCAACTTTTAGAGCCACTAGGTTTAAAATTTAATGTGACGCCTCAAAAAGCACAAATTGTTCATTTGCAAATTCCAGAAACTGACACAAGTAATTGGCCAGTAGTTTTACCTCCATACAGCCAGTATATGCTAGGCTTTAGTGGTGGTCGTGTCGTTGTTGGATCCACACATGAAGAGGAAGCTGGTTTTGATACACGAGTAACGGTTAATGGTGTAAATCAGATTATTAGCAAGGCTTTAAAAGTTGCTCCCGGATTAGCAACAAGTACGTATGTAGAAACTAAAGTTGGTCTTCGTCCGTTCACTTCGGGATCGCTTCCGATTTATGGTCCTGTTCCCCATATGAAAGGGTTGTTTGTAGCAAACGGCCTCGGTGCTTCTGGATTAACAAGTGGACCTTTTCTCGGAGCAGAACTTGCTAATTTAGTACTCGGAAACGAACTGCAGCTGGATCCGGCTACTTATGATGTAAGTAGTGCTTTTTATTAAGGCTGTTTTCTAAGAGATTGTTGTTGCGCTAAATATCTAGTATCCGACTTAGTGCATAGGTGCTCACTGATCATACATGTGCACCGCTCCGTCCCTAAACTTTGCTTTCCGCGGTGCTGAAAATCTCAGTGAATGACCCCATGGCAGACGAAATGAGTTGCTTCTTGACGGCCACCACGGACCTTATTTGTGACAAGATTGGCATTTGACTAATTGTGCGGACACCAGTACGCTTATTTAAACAAAAACCTTGCTATAGTAAGCCAATTTGAGTAAATAAGGGCTCTGGAGGCCGCCAAATCATCAAAACTGGATTATTACGCGAAATAAGGTCCCCTGTGGCCGCGAAAAGTTTATTAGCATCTTGTCCCGTTATTTTATTGCTGGCACCCGGTGTTCTTCACAGAAAGCGACTGCCTGGAGCGGAATGCTCGAGCACTACGTTGCGGTCGGATACTTACTCAAATATGACATAAAAAGCAACAAACTCTACGAAAAAATCCTTTATTAAAGATTTCTCCACTTTCCGATAAATGTTACACTGAAAATATAAAGGATAAAATATTCGATTTTGCACATACCAAAAGCAAAAAGAATAGGATTGATTTTATGTTGGAAATTCAGGAAGAAAGATATTGTGAACAATGTGGACAAGAAACACCTCACTTAGTAAGTGAGACTGCATTGGAAATCACCTATCAGTGCAAGGTGTGTAATCAAGAGGAAGAGGTTATCAAAACCTTTTTCTAAACATGATATTTATAGAATGAGGTGGCTTTATGCCAACGTTTATTGAACTAGGAATTTCGGAAAAATGGGAAAATCATCTAAATCAAAATGGAATTAATGCCCCTACTCCGATACAGGAAAAGGCTATTCCAGTACTTTTGTCGAATCAGGATGTAATTGCACAAGCGCAAACAGGTACGGGCAAGACACTTGCTTTTCTATTACCAATTTTGGAGTCGGTAGAAACAAGTAAGACAAGCATACAGGCGTTAATTTTGTCTCCCACACGAGAACTTGCCCTGCAAATTACAACAGAATTAAATAAGTTAATTGAGCAGGAAGGAAATATTCAAGCATTAGCTGTATACGGTGGACAAGATATTGAAGGTCAATTGAAGAAATTAAAACGCGGTATTCATGTTGTTGTAGCAACGCCTGGACGTCTGTTAGACCATATGCGGAGAGGAACGATAACCTTAAGTGATGTTTCGATGTTTGTTTTGGATGAGGCTGATCAAATGTTGCATATGGGTTTTCTTCCTGAAGTTCAGACAATTGTAGAGCAATTACCAACAACGCGGCAAACGATGCTATTTTCGGCAACGATGCCTGATGCTGTAAAGAAATTAGCTAATAGCTATATGAACAAACCACAAAATATTGTTGTTAAAGGAAGCAATATTACCTTAGACGACGTAAAACAGATGGTAATTGAAACAACAGACAGGGAGAAACAGGATAAGTTGATGCAAGTACTTGACCGCTTCCGTCCTTTTTTGGCGATTATTTTTTGCCGGACAAAGCGTAGAGCAATCAAATTAAATGCTGCATTACAAGCGAATGGATATTTGTCAGATGAACTGCATGGCGATTTGTCACAGTCAAAGCGGGAGAAGGTAATGAAGCGATTCCGCGATATGAAATTACAATATTTAGTTGCAACAGACGTTGCCGCAAGAGGATTAGATGTAGAAGGGGTAACCCACGTGATTAATTATGATGTTCCTCAAGATGTGGAGAGCTATATTCATCGTATTGGCAGAACAGGTCGGGCAGGTGACGATGGTATTGCAATTACATTTGTTGCATCGAAGGATAGTCAATATATCAAATTGATCGAAAAAGGAACGAAACAGAGGATTCCGAGAAAAGAGTTATAACTTTTGTGTTGTAGCGAAAACAGTTATCTATTAGATGACTGTTTTCTTTTAAAAGATAAAATAGCATATAACTTTGTACAAGTGTCTAGCTCCCGCGTTCAGCAACTAGCGAAACTTGGCTCACCTCCGTATGTTGCTAAACGGACCCCGAGCCGAGCATTTCTTAATAAAGCAGGAAAATATTCCCGATACTAGAAATAAAGTAGTATAATAGAAGTAGTAGTCAGATCTGGATTGGAGAGAATAGTATGACTTTCAAATTTACGGAAGCAAAAGTTATTATTATTTCTTTTTTAGCATTATTTTTCTTGCTTTTTATTCATTATGGTTCTGAAGTCTTCAGCCACCTCTATAATCCTGAAAATATTACTAGTATTCACACAATTTTAGAGCTGTTTAGCATTTGTATGGCGATAGCTATATTTACTTACGGATACAAAACATTCCCTTTCACAAAATCACGTCAACTCTTCTTTCTGTCCTTCCTATTCTTCACTGTCGCATTTCTTGATTTATTGCATATGATTTCCTTTGAGGATATGCCGGATTTTATTACAGAGAGTTCGATGGACAAATCAGTATGGTTTGGAACATTGGCTAGGTTAGTCCAAGCAATATCCTTAGTATGGATTTTACTTTTATCGGACAAAAAAGTAATCAAGGACCTTAGGATATACTACTTTGCTAGTAGCATAGCAATCGTTAGTTTCATAGGTTTCATAATTTATAGATATGAGGCCTATCTCCCACCACTTTCAATAGAAAATCAAGGAAATACGCTGCTTAAAGATATAATAGGATACGTTATTTGTGCGCTCCTATTGGTTACGATTTTAATTGTAATTAAAAGGTATATAGTAGAAAAGAAAGATGCGTATTTATATATAGCGTTAGCTTTATGGTCCTTACTGATGGCAGAAGTTGCTTTCGATGTTTACTCGTTCGTAAATGATATAGATAAAATATTGGCGCACATATTTAAAGTAATGGGGTTCTTTTACATTATAAAAGGATTTTATTTTTCAACTATAGATGAAGCCAAGGAAGCAGAAGCTCAAGTAAGAGCTGTTAAACAAGAACTACATGATGTACTTCGTGAACAGCTAGGTATAATTTCTACTATTGTTAAACAAAACGGCAAGTTTATCCACACACTGTGTGATGGAGAATTACTCTATAAACTAGGATTGACGGTAGAAGACACTTATAATAAATCTGTAGACGAATTTTTTGTTACACCACATAACATTAAAACAGTAAATACGTATTTGAACAGAGCCTGGAATTCAAAAGAAAAAATCACGTTTGAGATCAAGCATAACAATCTAGATATGTTGATATCGATAAAGCCAATCATAGTAAAAGGAAAAGTAGTAAAATTAGTTGGTTCCGTAACTGATGTCACAAAGATAAAAGAAATGGAAGAGGTAATTAGAGATATAGATCGTTTTAAATTAGTAGCAGAATTAGCTGCAGGAGTTGCTCATGAGATTAGAAATCCGTTAACAACAGTCAAAGGTTTTCTCCATTTATTAAATGAAAGAAATGATGAAAAAGACCAAACATTCGTTAAAGTTGTGCTTGCAGAGCTAGACCGGATTGAGAGCATTACCAATGAATTTATGGATCTGAGCAGACCAAAGTCTTCAAAATTTAAAGATGAAGATTTGGTTGAGATTCTAAAACAAGTGATCTTGTTTTTGGAGCCTTCAGCAACAAAGCTGAGTGTGACCATTCATTTTAACTATATTAAAGGTATGAAAAATGTGCATTGTCAAAAGAATCAAATGAAGCAAGTGTTTATAAACTTTATAAAAAACGCAATGGAGGCAATGCCTAAAGGCGGCAATCTTTACATAGATGCGGATCAAGATCTTGACCACACGAGAATCCGGTTCACTGATGAAGGTGTCGGAATTCCTGAAGAATTAATTGATCAGGTTGGTAACGCATTTTTTACAATGAAAGAAACTGGAAACGGATTAGGTGTAATGATGTCTAAAAGGATAATTGAAGAACATAAGGGGTTCATGGAAATAAGTAGTAAAGAAGGGGAAGGAACATCTATTGTATTAACCTTGCCTACAGTCAATCAGTTTTCAATATCATTATCGAAACAAACATAGCCATCCTGCAGATGGCTATGTAGTAGTATTTTATATGGTGACTATTGAACTATATCAACATAAATTCTTTTGACGGTCAATTTGTTTGTTGCAATAGACGTAAGTAATTTTCTTGGAAATGGATCTACAATTGATTCTGTAATGTTTTTAAATCTCCTGGAACATGATGACCCCATCAAATCCCATATGCGAAGGCGGTATCGTATGCGGTAGAAGACTTCTTATCTAGTAGCTTCATCCAAGATTTCAGCATATTGAATAATTTCTCCGACGATCAGTCCCTCTGAATAATCTTTTATATCCTTAATTAGCCTCGAACTGTCAATACTGAATGATTTCATCTGTAAGATTTATCATTGAAATCAACTTAGCGAGAACATAATATAAACATGTACTTCTATAATTCTGTATAATAAACTATGAAAAATAGTAAATAGTTTAAAGAGGGTTGATTATGAAACTATTACGTATGCCTATTACATTAACAAAAGAAAATCAACAACTTCTTCATAAGCAACTGTTTGATGAGAACATTCAGCGCTGTAAGTTGTTTGCTAAAATTGTTATCATCTTTGAATTGATTCTTATTTTACTTAATTTGTTTACTAAATACAGTTCTGGAATGGGTATTCTTACTTATGACTACTACCTGATCATGTATATGCTATTAACATTTCTAAGTTGTGTGTTACTGCTAACTATTCGAAGTTATGAAAATGGAGATACGAATAACCAGAGTCGTTCAAGAATATATGAATACATAATTTTAGCTTTTGTAATTCTTTTTTTATTGTGGGGAGCGGCAATAACGTTAGCAGATCAACAACAATATGGACACTTAATGGCATTTATCGTAAACATTATGTGTGTTTCCGTTCTATTCCATGCATCTAATAGAACAATCCTTTTTTTGTATCTATTACCGGTA